>DASTIQ010000243.1 GCA_035717485.1 Thermoanaerobaculia bacterium
CGCTCGCGCCGCTTCGGCGGCGAGCGCGGCGAGCGTCGCCGTCCCCCCCGCGGCCGCCGCGGCGGCGGCGTGGGAGAGCGGCTTCGCCTCGGGGGCGATGCGCCACGGGCGCGCGCCGATCCGGCGGGCGAGCCGTCCGGCGAGGGCGACGCCGGACGCGTCTCCCTCGATCGCGACGTCCGCCCCGGCCGCCGTCTCTCCGGACCTTCCCGCGAAGGACCGGAGGGGATGGAAGGAAACGACGACCGCGCCGGTTTTCCTCCATTCGCGGAGCGCGTCGGCCGCCAGCGCGCCGGAAAGATGCATCGCGCAGCCGGCACGCACCCCGGATCGAAGGAGGCGCACCGATTCGCGGGCGATCGCGTCGTCGGGAACGGCGAGAACGAGAACGTCGTACGTCGCCGGCCGCGGGCGGCGGGGCACCCAGCGGACCGGGACTCCCGCGGCCGACAAGGCCCGCGCGAGGGCGCGCCCGGCCCGCCCTCGTCCGCGGATCGCGACACGGGGAGCGGGGGAGCGTTTCGTCGGGGCGGAACGCGGCATCCGGGTTATTCTTGCATTGAATACCGATCGGAGCAGGGATTTGGCCACGCGCGACACGAACGAGCCGCTGGACGAGAGGGCCCGCGAGGTCCTGAAGGAGATCATCCGCATCCACGCGGAGACGGGCCGGCCCGTGTCGTCGCGGTCGCTCGCGAAGCGGCGGAAGTTCCACGCGTCGTCGGCGACGCTCCGCAACCTGATGGCGGACCTGACCGACTCCGGGTACCTCCAGCAGCCCCACACGTCGGCGGGACGCGTGCCGACCGAGAAGGCCTATCGGCAATACGTCCGGACGCTGATGAAGCCGAAGGAGCTCACGGCGAGCCAGCGGGAGCTCGTTTCGGTCGATCTGTCCGACGCCGGACACGATCCGAACGTCCTGTTCCCGGCCGTCTCGCGGCTCCTCTCGAAGCTCTCCGGAGAGGTGGGCGTGGTGATCGCGCCGGACGCGCGGCGATCGGTCGTGCGCGAGATCCGCTTCGTCCCGATCGGGCGGGAGAGAGCGCTCGCGATCCAGGTCGGGGACGGGGACCTCGTGTTCACCCGGCTGATCGAGACCGGCGGACGGCTCGACGCGGCGGCGCTCGAGCGGGCGGGGACGTATCTCACCGCGGAGTTCGGCGGCGCGACCCTCGTCGCGATCCGGAACCGCGTGACGCTCGCGATGCAGGAGGAGCGGTCCCGTTTCGATCATGCCCTCTTCGAGACGCTCGACCTCGCGCGCCGGGCGATCTCCCCGGCCGGTCCCGCGGACATCTATACGGAAGGGACGCGGCGACTCCTCGAGCGGCCGGAGTTCGCCGAGCCGGAGAACCTGAAGAAGGTCTACCGCGCGTTCGAGGAGAAGGCGAACCTCGTCGAGCTCCTCGACCAGTGCCTCGAGGGAGAAGGGCCGCGCATCGTGATGGGCTCGGAGAGCCATCTGACGGCCGGGAAGCCTCTTTCCGCCGTCGTCACCCGGTACGGGTCGGAAAACCGCGCTCCCGGCGTCCTCGGCATCATCGGGTCCCTCCGGATGTCCTATCCGCGGATCGTGCCGCTGGTAGAATTCCTCGGCAAGGCTCTGTCCGAAAAGCTGGACGAGCCGGCGGAAGGAGGGGATGTTTCCCATGGTCGACCGGCGTGACGACGAACCTCCCGAGGACCCGGGCGAGGAGGACGTCGTGATGGTGGAAGCGCCTTCCGAAACCCTCGAGGAGATCCTCGCGGAGGAGGAGGCCGAGGCGCGCCGCGCCGCCGATCCCGCGGCCGGCTCCGGCACGGAACTCGCCGACGCGCGCCGGGAAATCGCGGAGCTCCGCGATCGCGAGCTGCGGAAGCTCGCGGAATTCGAGAACTTCAAGAAGCGGACGGAGCGGGAGAAGTCGGACTACTTCCGGTTCGCCCTCGGCGATTTCTTCCGCGATCTCCTCCCCGTCCTCGACAACTTCGAGCGGGCGCTCGGGCACGCGCCGGCGGCCGCCGACGACGAGTACCGCCAGGGGATCGAGCTGATCTACCGCCAGTTCTCCGACGCGCTGAAGAAGCGGGGCCTGACCGAGGTGCCGACCACGGGAGCGTTCGATCCGAACGTGCACGAGGCGGTCGCGCGCGAGGAGACCGCGGGCGTCGAGCCGAACACGATCGTCGCGGTCCTCCAGAAGGGGTATTACCTCAACGACCGCCTGCTCCGGCCGGCGTTCGTCAAGGTCGCGATCCCCCCGCACGAAGAGAAGGGATAGCGGCGCTTGGGAAAGATCATCGGCATCGACCTCGGCACGACGAACTCCTGCGCCGCCGTCCTCGAGGTCTCCCAGCCGGTCGTCCTGGCCAACCGCGAGGGCGCCCGTACGACACCTTCGGTCGTCGGCCTGACGGAAGACGGCGAACGGCTCGTCGGCCAGATCGCGAAACGGCAGGCGATCACGAATCCGGTGAACACGATCTTCGCGACGAAGAGGCTCATCGGCCGGAAATTCCGCTCCGAAGAGGTCGCCCGCGCCCGGGAGATCCTCCCCTACGAGATCACCGAAGCCCCCAACGGGGACGTCAAGATCCGCGTCCGGGGCCGGGACTACAGCCCCGAGGAGATCAGCGCTTTCGTGCTGAAGGAAATCCGGGAGTTCGCGGAGGACGCGCTCGGCGAGGAGATCACCGAGGCGATCATCACGGTCCCGGCGTACTTCGACGACGCGCAGCGGCAGGCCACGAGAGACGCCGGCCGGCTCGCCGGTCTGGAAGTCCAGCGCATCATCAACGAGCCGACGGCGGCGGCGCTCGCCTACGGCGCGAACCGGCGGGGGAGCGAGACGGTCGCCGTCTACGACCTCGGCGGAGGGACGTTCGACATCTCGATCCTCCAGCTCGGCGACGGAATCTACGAGGTGAAGTCGACGTCGGGCGACACGTACCTCGGCGGCGAAGACTTCGACAAACGGATCATGGACTGGCTCCTCGAGGACTTCCAGAAATCGACCGGCATCGACCTTCGCCAGGACCGGATGGCGCTCCAGCGCCTCAAGGAGGCCGCGGAAAAGGCCAAGTGCGAGCTCTCGACGGCGACCGAGGCGACGATCACCCTTCCCTTCATCTCGGCCGACGCGACCGGGCCGAAACACATCAACCGCGTGCTCACGCGGGGCGTCTTCGAGACGCTCGTCGCGGATCTCATCGAGCGCACGGCGGGGCCGTGCCGGGACGCGCTGCAGGCGGCCGGGCTCCGCCCCCAGGAGATCGACACCGTGATCCTGGTGGGGGGGCAGACCCGCACCCCGAAAGTCCAGCAGATGGTCAAGGAGATCTTCGGGAAGGAGCCGTCGCGCGACATCAATCCCGACGAGGTCGTCGCCGTCGGCGCGGCCATCCAGGGAAGCGTCCTCCGTGGAGAGATCAAGGACGTGGTCCTCCTCGACGTCACGCCGCTCTCCCTCGGCATCGAGACGCACGGCGGGATCTTCGAGAAGCTGATCGAGCGGAACGCGACGATTCCGACGAAGAACTCGAAGATCTTCACGACCGTCGTCGACAATCAGTCCGCCGTCGAGATCCACGTGCTCCAGGGGGAGCGCGGCCTCGCCCGGGACAACAAGTCTCTCGGGCGCTTCGACCTGATCGGCATCCCGGCCGCGCCGCGCGGCGTGCCGCAGATCGAGGTGACGTTCGCGATCGACTCGAACGGGATCGTGAGCGTCTCCGCGCGCGACCAGGCGACGGGCAAGGCGCAGGGGATCCAGATCACGCCGGCCGGCGGCCTTTCCGCGCGCGAGATCGAGAAGCTGATCCGGGAGGCCGAGGAAAACACGGCCGCGGACGAGCAGCGGCGCGAGCTGCGGCGCACGCGAACGCGGCTCGAGGGCCTCGTCGCGTCCAACGAGAGGGTCTTCGGCGAATTCGGGAAGCTCCTCTCGGCCGACGAGCGGGAGAGGGTGCAGGAGACGTTCAAGCGCGCGCACCAGGCGTGCGTGTCCGAGATCGAGAAGGACATCCAGAACGCGCTCGCCGACATGCAGGGAATCTCGAAGGTCCTCACCCAGGCGATGCTGAAGCGCAACCCCTCGCCGCCCGCCGCATGAAGCGCGACTACTACGAGATCCTCGGCGTCGGCCGCGACGCCGGCGCGGCGGAGCTCAAGTCCGCGTACCGGAAGCTCGCGATCCAGTTCCACCCGGACAAGAACCCGGGCGACCCGGAGGCCGCCGAGAGGTTCAAGGAGGCATCGGAGGCGTACGCCGTCCTCTCGGACGCCGAGAAGCGCCAGCGCTACGACCGGTTCGGCCACGAGGGACTGCGCGGGGGCGCCGGCGGATTCGATCCCTCGGCGTTCGGCGATTTCGCCGACCTGTTCGGGCAGTTCTTCGGCGGCGGATTCGGGCGATCGGCATCCCCGCCGGGCGAGGACCTCGTCGCGCGCCTCGAGATCACCTTCGAGCAGGCCGCCTTCGGCACCGAGCAGTCGGTCACGGTCGAGCGGTACGAGCGCTGCGAGGAGTGCGGCGGGTCCGGCGCCGAGAAGGGGACCCGCCCCACGACGTGCGCGACCTGCCGCGGACGCGGCCAGGTTCGCTTTTCCCAGGGCTTCTTCACGATGGCGCGGACGTGTCCGGCCTGCCGCGGCGAGGGAACGCGGATCGAGAAGCCGTGCCCGTCCTGCCGCGGGGAGGGGCGCCGCCCCGCCGAGAGGAGCCTCACCGTGCGGATCCCCGGCGGCGTCGAGACCGGAACGCGCCTGCGGCTCGCGAGCGAGGGCAACGCCGCCCCCCGCGGCGGCGTCGCCGGGGACCTGTACGTCGTCCTCGACGTGGCGGAGCACGATCTCTTCCGCCGCGAGCGCGACGACGTGATCCTCGACCTCGAGCTGCCGTATCCGGTCTTCGTCCTCGGAGCGGAGATCGAGGTTCCGACGCTCGACGGGGAGGAGAAGATCACGATCGCTCCGGGAACGTCCTCCCAGGCCGAGATCCGCCTGCGCCGGAAGGGGGTCGCGCGCCTCGGCGCCTCCGGTCGCGGAGACCAGATCGTCCGCCTCGCCGTCAAGGTGCCGAAGTCGCCCTCGAAGGAGGAGCGCGAGCTCCTCGAAAGCTACGCCCGCCTCGTCGGCGCGCCGGCGCCGAAGAAGAGCAGCTTCGCGAAGGTGAAGAAGATCTTCGAGAGCTGACGTCCCGGAAGTCGCTTTCGGTTCTTCCGGAGCGCCCGGGGGCGGGCGGCCCGTCGCCGTGGCGGACACGGCCGGGTTCGCGTATAGTTTTCCGCCAAAAGGGGAGGAAAATATGCGCGCCCGCAAAGCCGGTACGGTTCTCGCCGGGATTTCCTGCCTGGTCGTGTTCGCAGGCTTCGCCGTTCGCGTGGTGGCGGATTGTTCGAGCTTCGGCCTTCCGTTCACCGATCTCGGAACGACGAGCTTCTGCGCCCAGATCGCCGAGGCGTACTACACGGGTTTGAGCAACGGCACGAGCGCCACGACGTACTCGCCGACGCAGAACGTCCCGCGCGAGCAGATGGCGGCGTTCGTGACGAGGACGCTCGACAAGAGCCTCTCGCGCGGGAGCCACCGGGCCGCCCTCCAGCGGTTCTGGACGCTCACGCCGCACTTCGACATCAACTTCGGCGTGACGGCGGTCGGCACGACCCCGGAAAGCATCGCGCCCGACGGCACGGACGTCTGGGTCGGGGCCAACGACGGCACCGTCACCCGCGTGCGCGGCTCCGACGGAGCGGTCCTCGATACGTGGACGACGGGAGCAGGGGTCGGCGACTGCGCGGTCCTCGCGGTCATGGGGAAGGTGTTCGTGAGCGCGGACGGGACCCTCTACTCGATCGATCCGACGCACGACCACACGACGGCGCCGACGCAGCTCGCTGCCGCGCACATGGCGCTCGCGCTGGCATTCGACGGTTCGAAGATCTGGAGCGCGGCCGACGAAGCCGGAATCGACATCTTCACCCCGGGAGCATCGACGCCGTGGTCGTACGTGAATTTCCAGGGGAGCAGCCCCGATCCCTCCCAGCCGCCCAGCATTCCGAGCGGAATCGTCTGGGACGGCGCGAACATGTGGACTCCCGATCGCGGCGACGGGACGCTGAAGAAGCTGAGCACCGACGGATCGACGACCGTTCAGAACGTGGACCTCGGCGGGCTCGGCACCTCGACGGGCGGGATCGTGTTCGACGGCACGAACCTCTGGGTACCGACATCGAAGGACTCGGTCTACTCGGTCTACGTCGTCCGCGCCTCGACCGGGTCCGTCGTGCGGATCCTGACGGGAAACGGGCTCTCCGGCCCGGGCGCGATCGCGTTCGACGGACAGCGCATCCTCGTGGCCAACAGCAACTCGACCGTGTCGCTCTTCCAGGCGACGTCGCTCGAGCCGATCGGGAGCTTCCCGACGGGGGCCGCGCTCGGTTTCGCGGCGGCGAGCGACGGGCTGAACTTCTGGCTCACCCTGCCGCTCGCGAATCAGCTCGTCCGTTACTGAGAGTCGAGCGATCGCGGGGGAGGGTCGGCCGGCGTCCCTCGTCTCCGGCTGACGCCAGCGCCGAGCGAGCGTCCGGGCGCGTGTCCGGAACGGGGCTTTCGGTCCCGTCCCGAAGTGTCGACGCGCGGGGCGCTCCGCCACGAATCGCATCGCTGTCTTCGACGAGACAGGAACGAAGGCGATTCCGATGCATGCATGATCGCCGCCTGACCGACGCCGGGAGAGGTCGCGCCGGCGCTCGCCACGCCGTTGGCTGTATGATCGACACCATTTCAGAAAAGAGGGTTCATGCGCTTTTTCCGGGACATCTCTAAGTTCTTCGCCGTGTTGTGCTGCGCGGTCATGTTCGGCGGCTTCGGCCTGCGTGTTCTCGCGGACTGTTCCGCGTTCGGCCTGCCTTTCACCGATCTCGGGACGACGTCCTTCTGCGCCCAGATCGCCGAGGCGTACTACACGGGTTTGACCAACGGCACGAGCGCGACGGCCTATTCGCCGACCCAGAACGTTCCGCGCGAACAGATGGCGGCCTTCGTGACCCGCACACTCGACAAGAGCCTGTCGCGGGGAAGCCGGCGGGCGGCGCTCCAGCAGTTCTGGACGACGACGCCCGAATACGCCAACGGCCTGGGGACGGTGACCGTGGGCTCCGGAGGGGGAATCCTGGCCCAGAGCGACGGCGAGAACGTGTGGGTTCCCTTCTCTGCTTCCGTGTACAGCGTTCACACGAGCGACGGTAAGGTGACGGGGCCCTGGACCGGAGCGACGGGGGCTTACGGGGTTGTCGTGGCGATGGGAAAGGTGTTCATCTCGGGATCGGGCAGCCCGGGCGCGCTCTTCATGATCGATCCGAGCGCCGCTCCCACCGCGGTGACGACCGTCTCGAGCTCCCTGGGGGACGTTCCGAACGGCCTGACGTTCGATGGGCAGAGCATCTGGACCGCGAACGAATCCGGCTCGGTCTCGAAGATCACACCCACCGGAGTGGGCACCTGGAGCGTCGGGACGGTGTCGACCGGCGGTGGCAGCGCTCCCCGTTCGGCGATTTTCGACGGCCAGCACGTCTGGGTCTCGGATGCCGGCGTCAACCATGCGCTTCTCGAGCTCGACTCTGCGGGAGCCATCCTGAAGACCGTGACGGTCGGCCAGAGCCCCGGACAGATCGTCTTCGACGGGACGAACATCTGGGCTCCGAACTTCGACAACTCCGTGAGCGTGGTGCGTGTTTCCGACGGCCTGGTCGTCGCCACCCTGACCGGAAACGGGCTCAATCAGCCCGCTGCGGCGGCATTCGACGGGCAGAGGATTCTGGTGACGAACAGCGGGGATAGTTCCGTCTCTCTCTTCCAGGCCACGAGTCTCGCCCCGATCGGCCACGTCGCCACGGGCCTCCCGGGCATTTTCGGGTCCTGCAGCGACGGCCGGGACTTCTGGATCGTTTCCACCGGCACGAACAAGATCGCGCGATTCTGACCGGCCCCCGCTACTCCCGTCTCCTTCTCGCGCCCGAAGACGCCGAACGGGCGTGGGGCGCGCTCTACCGGGAGGGCGCGCTGGGGGGATGGGAGCGCGAAGAGCCGCCGCCTCCCGTCTTCGTCGCGGCCTTCGCCGCAAAGGACTCGGCGGCGCGCGCCCTGGCCGCGCTCGCCGCCGAAGGCGTCCCGGCGCGGCTCGAAGAAGACGTCGAATCGCCGGATCCGTTCGCCGCCCATCGGGCATCGCTCTCGCCGTTTCCGGCGGGGCGGTTCCGGATCGATCCGCGCGGTGAACCGGACGGGTCCTTCGCCGGCGGTGCGGACGATCTCTGGATTCCGGCGCACGGCGCGTTCGGCACCGGGTTGCACGCGTCGACGCGGGGGATCCTTCTCTGGCTCGACGGGGCGGACCTCGCGGGCCGGCGCGTGCTCGACGTCGGGTGCGGCAGCGCGATCCTCGCGATCGCCGCCGAGCGGCGCGGCGCGTCGGCGGCCGTCGCCTTCGATCTCGACGCCGACGCGGTGTTCGAGGCGCGCCGCAATCTCGAGCGCAACGGCGCGCGGCGCGTGCGGCTCTACGCGGGCGAGCTCGCGGCGCTCGCGGGCAGGTTCGACGTCGTGCTCGCCAACATGATCTGGGAGGAGTCGTCGCCCCTCGTGCCGTCGATGGCGGCCCTCCTCCCGCCCGGAGGCCGCGTCGTGCTCTCGGGGATCCTCGACGAGCGGGAAGGAGACGCCCGGCGCGGGATCGACGCGGCTGGGCTCGAGCTCGAGTCCGTCGAATCCGAGGACGAATGGCGAACCGCCGTTGCGGTGAAGCGATGACGGTCTCCCCGGGTTGACGGCTCTCGTCCCATCGCGACGCGGATTCGGTCCGCGAAGCCGCCTCCGCGGCTAGAAATGTCCGGGAGTGCCCTTTCCCTTTCCCGGAAACAATCCCCGCCCCAGCGCCCTCCGGAGATACTCGATTCCATCGCGAACCGCATCGGCCATCGGCGCGCCGCGGGCGAGGTTGGCCGCGATCGCCGAGGAGAGAGTGCAGCCCGTGCCGTGCGTTGCCTCGGTATCGATCCGGAAGTTCCGGAAATCGATGAACTTCCGTCCGTCGAAGAAGAGGTCCCGGATTTCGCGCCCTTCCGCGTGCCCGCCCTTGATCAGGACCGCCTGCGCGCCGAGGTCCGCGAGCACGCCGGCCGCGAGGCGGAGATCTCCCTCGTCGCGGATCGCAAAACCCGCGATCGCCGCCGCCTCCGGAAGGTTGGGAGTCACGAGCGCGGCGATCGGGAAGAGCTCCCGTTTCATCGCCGCGAGCGCGAGGGGGGAGAGCAACCGCGCGCCCGACGTCGCGTGGACGATGGGGTCGAGCACGACGTTCTTCGCCTTTCCCTTCCGCAGGGCGCGCGCGGTCGCGGAGACGTTCGCGGCGTTCCCGAGCATCCCGACCTTGACGGCGCGAGGCGCGGCGTCGGAGAGGATCGCGGCGATCTGTTCGGAGAGCAGGGCGGCCGCGACCGCCTGGGTCCGGGTGATCCCTCGCGTGTTCTGGACGGTGATCGCGGCGACGGCGACGGTGCCGAACACCCGGTGCGCCGCGAAAGTCATCAGATCGGCGACGATTCCCGCGCCTCCGCCCGGATCGACGCCCGCGATCGTGAGCGCCACCGGGAGAGGGGCCGTCATTCCGACAGTGTACCTCCCCGGAGGCCGGAGTCCCGGAAAGGTTGACCCGCGCTCCCCGTTCCGGTACCGTTCGCCCTTCCGGCGGGGGAAAGGGAAGAAATGGCGAAAAAGCTGCGGCGAGAGGACTTGAAGCGGGACGAGGTCATGGAGACCGTGGGGAAGGGGCTCCAGTTCGTCTCCGTCCACCGGAAGGGCAGCGTCGAAACCGTCGGGATCGCCGTCGCGCTGGCGGCGTTGATCGGGGCTTTCGTCGCCTTCCGCGCGCATCGCGAGACGCAGGCCGCGGACCACCTCTCCCGGGCGCTGACCGCCCTCTCGGCGCCGCTCGCGTCCGATCCTTCCGCGGGCACGGCCGCGAAGACGTACGCCACCGCCGCGGAGCGCAGCGCGGACGCGAACCGCGAGCTCACCGCGGCCGCCGACTTCGGAGCGACGAAGTCCGGCCGGGCCGCCGCCGTCATCCTCGCCGCGCAAGGCGGCTCGAAGGACACGGGCGCCTTCGACCGTTTCGCCCGGAGCGGGAAGAACGCCGTCGCCGCCGCCGCGGAGCTCGATTCCTATCGCACGATGAGCGACTCGGGGAAGACGACCGAGGCGATCGCGGCGGTCAAGCGCGCGATCGAAACCTCCTCGACGGCCGTGCCGAAAGACGCGCTGCTCGCCGAGCTGGGTGCGCTGTACGAACGCTCGGGCTCGCCCGTCGACGCGCGGGCGACCTACCAGCGGCTCGTCAGCGAATACCCCGATTCGGCCTATGCGTCCGACGCCCAGAGCCGCATCGGGCAGCTGCAGTAACACGGCAATCCCGACATCCGAATTTCGACATCCGGAACGGATTCGAAATTCAACGCACCCGAAGCGGGACTCGAAGCTCCGCCGCGGCGGTGTGACTCCCGGCGAGTCCCGTGCCTAGCGTCTCGCGCCGCCGCCGCGCGGTCGTGCTCGTCTGCGACGGCCTCGGGGTCGGCGCCGCTCCCGACGCCGGCCGGTACGGGGACGAGGGAAGCGACACGCTCGGGCACGTTCTGGACGCGTCGCGGGTGGAGCTGCCGGCGCTGACGGCCATGGGTCTCCTCCGATCCGGGAGGCGCGGCGGAGATGCGCCGGACTCGGCGTGGGGCCGGATGCGCGAAGTCTCGGCCGGGAAGGATTCGACCACCGGCCACTGGGAGATGATGGGCCTCGCGACGCGGGAGCCGTTCCCGCTCTATCCGGAGGGATTCCCGAGCGACGTGCTCGATCCGATCGAGCGGGAGATCGGCGTCCGGTTCCTGGGCAACGTCCCGGCGTCGGGGACGGAGATCATTCGCGAGCTCGGGCCGGAGCATCTCGCGACGAAGCGGCCGATCCTCTACACGTCCGGAGACTCGGTCTTCCAGATCGCGGCGCACGAGTCGGTCATCCCGCCCGGGGAGCTCTGGGAGATGTGCGCCGTGGCCCGGCGGCACCTCGTCCCCCCGCACGGCGTCGGGCGGGTGATCGCGCGGCCCTTCGCCGGCGAGCCGGGCGCCTTCGTCCGCACCGCGAGCCGGCGCGACTTCTCCGCGGCGCCTCCCGCCCCCACCTTCCTCGATCGCGCGGTGGCCGCGGGTCTCCGCACGTACGGCGTCGGGAAGATCGTAGATCTCTTCGCCGGCAGGGGGCTTTCGGGATTCGCGTACTCGGCGTCGGACGCGGACGGCGTCGTTCGCACCGCGGGCCGGATGGAGGCGGGGGAAGACGATTTCATCTTCGCGAATCTCGTCGACTTCGACAGCAAGTACGGCCACCGGAGCGACCCGGCGGGTTTCGCGGGAAACCTCCGCGCGCTCGACCGCGCGATCCCGGCGCTCCGCGAGGCGCTCCGGCCCGGCGATCTCCTGTTCCTGACGGCCGACCACGGATGCGATCCTTCGGACGCCTCGACCGACCACACGCGCGAGGAGGTCCCGTTCCTCGTCGCCGGGCCGGCCGTCCGCTCCGGCGCGGAGCTCGGCACGCGAACGACGTTCGCCGATCTCGCGGCGACGCTCGAGGAATGGTTCGGGATTCCCCCCGGTCCGGAAGGCACGAGCGCGCTCGCCGACATCGTTCGATGACGGCCCTGGCGGGCGCCGCCGCGGCGGCGGCCCTGATTTCGCTCCTCCTCCTCGGCGTGAACGTCCTCGTCTTTCGGCCGCTCGGCGAGGCCGCCCCCCCGCTCGAGTGGCCGAGCGTCTCGGTCGTCATCCCCGCCCGGGACGAGGAGCGCGACCTCGCGCGCACTCTCGAGGCCCACGCGGAGAGCTCGTATCCGCGCCTGGAAGTGATCGTCGTCGACGACCGGTCGACCGACCGTACGGGCGAGATCGCCCGCCGATTCGCGGAACGGGACGCCCGCTTCCGCGTCGTTACCGGCGTCGAGCCGCCGCCCGGCTGGCTCGGAAAGCCCCACGCCCTCCACGAAGGCGCGGGAGCCGCGTCGGGGGAGTGGCTGCTCTTCGCCGACGCGGACGTCGTCTACGGACGCGACGCGATTCGCCGCGCCGTGGCGGCCGCGCTCCGGCGGAGCCTCGCGCTCCTCTGTCTGCTGCCGCGCCTCGAGACGCGCGGCTTCTGGGAGGGCGTCGTCATGCCGAACATCTACGCGCTCCTCTATCTCGGCCCGGGATTCGTCACGCAGATCGACCGGGTGAAGGCGTTCGCCGGGGGGAGCGGCAGCGGAAATCTCGTCGAGAGGCGCGGCTACGAGGCTTCGGGCGGCCATGCGGCGATCCGGGACGCGGTCATCGACGATCTCGGCCTGGCGATCTCGATGAAGCGCGCCGGGAAGCGGACCCGGGCATTTCCGGCGTACGACGACGTGCGCGTGCGGATGTATCGCGGATTCCGGGAGGCGTTCGACGGGTTCTCGAAAAACGTGGCGTATCTCGGTCCGCCGGTTCCGGCGCTGATCCTTCCGCTCGCGATGTTCGTCCTGGCCGCCGCCCCGTGGCTGGTTCTCGCCTTGCCGGCGAGCTCCCTCGCGAAGGCGTTCGCGGCGGCGGCGATCGCGGCGACCCTTCTCGGCCGCGTCGCGGTGGCGCGCGTGACGCGAACGCCGGTCTGGAGCGCGCTCTTCCATCCCCTGATGATCGGCGTCTGGACCGGGATCGCGATGCGGTCGTGGTACCGGAGGGTCGTCCGCCGGCAGGTGATCTGGAGGGGAAGGACGCTGGCCGCTCCGAACGAGAAGCGCGAGGATTCGCGCGGGATGCCGTGACGCCGCGGCGCGTCAGGTCGCCGGAACCAGGACCGCGGCCCGCTTTCGCGTCAGCCCGTCGTATTTCGCGGCGATCGCCCGCGACGCGCGCGCCGCCTCTCCCCGCCGGGCGAGCATCACGACGGCGCCGCCGAAGCCGCCGCCCGTGATCCTCGCCCCGAGGATTCCCGGCTCCGAGCGCGCGAGGTCGATCATCGCGTCGATCTCCGGCGTCGAGACTTCGAAGTCCTCGGCGAGCGACCGGTGGGATTCGAAGAACGCCCGGCCCGCATCGTCGATCCGCTCGTCGCGGAACGCGGCGACGGTCTCGAGGACGCGCTCGTTCTCGGTCACGACGTGGCGGGCCCGCCGGTTGAGCGGCGGCTCGAGGAGGTCGATCCGGGGCAGGTCTTCCGGCCCGAGCTCGCGAAGAGTCTCGACGCCGAGCCGCGCCGCGGCCAGCGTGCATTCGGCCCGGCGGGTCTTGTAGCCGCCGGTCTCGTTGCGGTGGGCAACGCCCGAGTGCACGACGGCGAGCTCGGCGGCGCGCGGAAGAGGAACGAGCTCGAATTCGAGGTCGCGGGTGTCGAGGAACATCGCGCGATCCGGGGTCGCGAACGTCACGGCCATCGGATCCATCATGCCCACGGGCGCGCCGATGAACTCGTTCTCCGCCCGGCGGGCGAGGATCGCCAGCTCGCGGTCGCCGAGCGGGAGGGCGAAGGCGTCGCGCAGGGCGCGAAGGAGCGAGACGGAGAGCGCCGCGCTCGAGGAGAGCCCGCTGCCCGGAGGGATCGACGACGTGATCCGCACTTCGAAGCCGCCGATCGGGAGGGGCTCGGCGGCGGCGACGAACGTCACCGCCTGGACGTAGTCGAGCCAGCCCCGGCCGCGCTTCTCGGCGCCGAGCGCGAATTCCTCGACCCCGGAGCCGATCTCGCGGCTCCAGGCCCGAACCCGTTTTCCGGCCGACCGGGCGAGCTCGACTTCGGTGCGCTGCGGAATCGCGGCCGGAAACACGAATCCGGCGTTGTAGTCGGTGTGGTCGCCCATCAGGTTCACCCGGCCCGGCGCCTCGGCGCGGCACTCGGGCACGCGCCCGAAGAGATCGGAAAAGGAGAGGTCAGCCGACATCGGCCAGGACGCGCCGGAGCTCCTCCGCCTTCTCCTCGGGGAGCGTGTCGGCGGTGAAGACGCCGGCGCCCATCTCGCTTCCCGCGAGGTATTTCAGCCGGTCGCTCCGCCGGTAGGCGGGATAGAACTCGAGGTGCACGTGGGCCTCGGGATGCGGGCGGCCGTCGGTCGGCGCCTGATGGAAGGAGGCGATGTACGGGAAGGGGCGGTTCCACAGGCCGTCGTACTTCAGGAGGATCGTCTTCAGCGCGCGGGCGAAATCGGCGCGCTCGGCGGCGTCGAGGTCGGCGAGCGAGGGCGCCGCCCGACGGGTCGCGATCCAGACCTCGTACGAGTAGCGCGCGAAGACGGGGACGAACGCGACCACGTGCGCCCCCTCGTACACCACGTGCCGGCCTCCGCGTCCGAGCTCTTCCTCGACGATCGTCTGGAGCAGCCCGCGCCCGTTCTCGGCGAGGAACGCCGCCTGGAGCGCGAGCTCGCGCGCGGGGATCGGCGGCACGAACGGATACGCGTAGATCTGGCCGTGCGGATGCGGCAGGGTGACCCCGACCTCGGCTCCGCGGTTCTCGAAAGGAAACACGTATTCGACGTCGTCGAGCGCTCCGAGCTCGCGCCAGCGGTCCGCCCAGACTTCGAGGAGGAGCTCGATCTGATCGAGGGGAAGCGACCCGAGCGTGGTCCGGGGATCGCGCGTGAAGACGACGACCTCGCACACGCCGCGCGCGGGCCGCGTCGGGATCGGCAGGAGCGGCGGATCGTGGGCGGTCTCGGCGAGCGTCGGAAAGAGGTTCTGGAAGACGGCGATGTCGTAGTCGCCGGCGGGAAGCTCGGTCGGTTTCCGCGGATCGGCCGTCGGCGCGAGCGGGTTGCCCTCCTTCGGCATGAACGTCCGGTCTTGCCGGTACTGGGCATAGGCGACCCATTCCCCGCGGAGCGGGTGCCAGCGCAGGTGCGGGTTGGGCCGGGATGGCGCGGATTCCGGGCTGGTCGCGACGATCCCCTCCGGGATCGGCCGCCGGGAGTAGAGGATCAGGTCGCGCCCGTCGGGTTTTCGGAGGACCCTCTTCTCCATGCGCTGCGCGAGGGGGGATTCGATCGCCACGGCGCGACGCTACACCGACGAGCCCGCCGGCGGAAGCGCGGCGGACGGGATCTCTTCGCTCTCCGCGGGCTCGTCCGGCGAGCCGCCGGGGAGCGCCATTCGCGCCTTGAGCCGGGTGGCGTCGGGAGTCGACGCTCCCGTGTCCTTCGCTTCCGGAACGATCCCGGTCGCTTCGGCGATCGACTCAAACGGAATCTTCGGGGTGCGGTCCGCGTAGAGGAGGCCGTTGGTCTCCTGATACGTGTCGGCGAACTGCGTGTAACAGAAGCCCGCGAGCACGTCGAGGCCCCGCACCGCGGCGAGGAGGCGGCGATAGAGCTGTTCGAACGCTTCGGCCGTCGGCACGCGTCGATAACCCCAGTGGTGGACGGCGCCGAGATCGATCGTGATCCCGCCGAATTCCGAGAGCATCAGCGGCTGGCGCGCGTGCTCCTTCAGCACGAGGAGCCGCCCGCCGGGCCTCTCCCGCCGCAGCAGACTCGGGAGCACCTCTTCGGTCTGGTATCGGCGCGCGAGCCGGTCGGGATCCGTGTCGTAATCGTGGACCCCGAGGATGTCGGTCGCGACACTCTCCCATCCGTCGTTGCCGATGACCGGGCGGGTCGGATCGATCGTCTTCGTCAGGTGATAGAGCGCCTGCACGTAGTCGCGCTCCGCGGGATTCTCGGGAAGGTTCGGAACTCCCCACGATTCGTTGAAGGGAACCCACGCCACGATGCACGGATGGCTGACGTCCCGGTTGAGCACGTCGAGCCACTCCCGGGTCAGCCGTTCGACCGAGTCGCGCGTGAATCGGTACGCGCTCGGCATCTCCTCCCAGACGAGGATTCCCAGCCGGTCCGCCCAGTAGAGGTAGCGGGGATCCTCGACCTTCTGATGCTTGCGCACGCCGTTGAAGCCCATGTGCTTGACGAGCAGCACGTCCCGGCGGAGCGCCTCGTCGTCGGGGGCGGTCAGGCCGGTCTCGGGCCAGTATCCCTGGTCGAGCACCATCCGAAGCGGAAACGGCCGGCCGTTCAGCATGAAGCGGTCGCCCTGCGTGCCGATCGCTCGGATCGCGGTGTAGCTCTCGAGCCGATCGAGGACGCGGCCCGAGGGGTCCCTCAGCTCGATCTCCGCATCGATCAGGGTCGGGCGCGCCGGGCTCCAGAGGAGCTCGTTGCGGTAATCGTCGATTCCCGGGTCGGAGAGCACGATCCGCCGGTGGACCTCTCCGGCGACGACGCGGCACGTGTCCTCGGCGAGCAGCTCGCCGCGCGCGTGGAGGCGATAGGCGACCGTCAGATCGTCGCTCGGGCCGCCGCGGATCGCCGTTTCGACGCCGATCTCCCACCGCTCGACGTTCGGCGTCCAGCGGAGAAATTCGAAGAAGCGGGGCGGGACGACCTCCATCCAGACGGTCTGCCAGATTCCGGTCGTCCGCGGATACCAGATGCCGTGCGGCTCGAGCTTCCAGTCCTGCTTCCCCCGGGGCTTGGCGAGGTCGGCCGGGTCGTCTTCCGCGCGGACGACGAGCTCGTGCTCGCCGTCTCCCGCGAGGAGGTGGGTGAGGTCGATCGTGAAGGGCGTGTAGCCCCCGACGTGTCTGCCGACCATCGTGCCGTTCCAGAAGACGGAGGCGATGTGATCGACGGCGCCGAAATGGAGGAGGAGCCGTTCGTCCTCGGCGAGCGGCGGCGCCGCGACGCGGCGGCGGTACCAGACGGCGCGATACAGGCCGGTGTCGCCGATTCCGCTGGCGGGCGTTTCAGGGGAGAAAGGCACCGTGATCCGCCGCTCCCAGGTCACCGGGCGAGGAGTCCTCCAGCGGTTTTCGGCGTCGATCGCGAAATCCCAGGGGCCGTCGAGCGAGATCCAGCGGCCGCGACTCATCTGGGGCCGCGGATATCCGTGGCCGTGACTGGTCGCCATTCCGCTCATCGGGCGGAATTCCTGCAAAATCGCAGCCAGCACGCCGGTTTCGCCACGCTCGCGGAGCTCGGATCGCGAACGGCCCGATCCACCGACCGCCGCGCGGCGAGCGGGTTAAGGGGGCCGGCCCGGCCTAATACACGATTTCGCGCGAGCCGGCTAAGGCGCCGGAGCCGGAACCAGGATGCCCTCGTACCCTTCGCTTTCGAGGCGCGAGAGCTCGGCCTGCGCGTCCGCCTTCGACGGAAGCGGCCCGACCTTCACCCGGGTCAGGCCGTCGAAAGGCTCGGTGACGACGCGGTGCCCCGCGGCGCGGGCCTTTCCGGCCAGCGTCTCCGCCCTCCACGCCGAGGCGAACGAGCCGATCTGCACGCTCCACCAGCCGGTCGCCGAGACGTCGGGCACCGGCGGGCCGGCCTCCACGACGGTCACGCGGACCCGCGCCGTTCCGGGGCCGACGACCCCGAGCTTTTCGGCGGCGACTCTCGAGAGGTCGAGGATCCTTCCCTTCGCGAACGGTCCGCGGTCGTTGATCCGCACCCGCGCGGTCTGCCCGGTCCGGACGTTCTCGACGTCGACCCACGTCCCGAGCGGCAGCGTGCGGTGGGCGGCGGTCATCTTCCGGCCGTCGAAGATCTCGCCGGAAGCGGTCGGTTTGCCTTCGAAGCCGTCGTTGCCGCCGTACCACGACGCGACGCCCTCTTCGGTCGCTCCGGCCGCGGCCGGCGGCGGGGGAGCCGGGCGGGCGCGGGGGGCCGTCGACGGCGAGGGTTTTCGGCCGCACGCGCCGGCGAAGATGGCCAGCGCGGCGAGAAGGAGAACGGACGGAGCGGGAGAGGCGGAGCTCCGCTTCAGACCCGGAGCCCCTCGGGTGCGGCGGCCTCGACGCCCTTGAGCGCCGCGTCCAGCTCTTCGAGGAACCCGTCGACCTGCTCCGCGGCGCGGCCCGTGAGGTTGCGTCGGGCGGCGGCGTCGACTTCGGCGAGCGTGAGACCCGTCTCATCGGCCGTCGGCTGCAGCCAGCCGCTGAGGTCCGTCCGGCCCGTTCTTTCCTTCGCCTCACGCCACGACATGGCCAGCAATCTCAATGTCTCGTGCACGGCCTGACGGTCACGCCCGCGCTTGACGGCTTCCATCAGCACGTTTTCCATCGCGAGAAAGGGGAGTTCCGCATCGAGGTGCTCGCCAATGACGTGTTCCCGCACCTCGATCCCGTCGAAGATCTCGTCGAGGATGAGGGCGATCGCGTCGGCGCAGAGGAACGCCGGGGGGATCGACAGCCGTTTGTTCGCCGAATCGTCGAGCGTGCGTTCGAGCCACTGGGTGGCCGCCGTGAAGGCCGGATCGAGCGAGAGGGCGATGACGTGCCGCGCGATCGCGCAGACGCGCTCGGCGCGCATCGGGTTGCGCTTGTACGGCATCGCGGAGGAGCCGATCTGCGCCTTTCCGAACGGCTCCGCGATTTCCCCCTCGTGCTGCAGGAGCCGGAGGTCCGTGGCGCACTTGTGGGCGGATTGCGCGAAACCGGAGAGCGCGGCGAGCACGAAGGCGTCCTGCTTGCGCGAGTAGGTCTGGCCGGAGACGGTCTGCCGTTTCGCGAAACCGGCGCGTTCCGTGACGGCGCTATCGAGCTTCTCGACCTTCTCGCCGTCGCCGTCGAAGAGGGCGAGGAACGAAGCCTGCGTCCCGGTCGCTCCTTTCGCTCCGAGGAACCGCAGGTTCTCGCGCACGCGCCGGACCTCCTGCAGGTCCCAGAGGAAATCCTGCGCCCACAGGCACGCGCGCTTGCCGACGGTCGTGGGCTGCGCCGTCTGGAAATGCGTGTACGCGAGGCAGGCGAGAGAGCGGTGCTCCTTCGCGAAGTCGCCCAGCCGGCGGAGGAACGAGGCGATCCGCCGCTCGAGGAGAGCCAGCGCCTCGCGCATCTGGAGGAGATCGCCGTTGTCGGAAACGTACGCGGACGTCGCGCCCCAGTGGATGATCCCGGCCGCGGCGGGCGCCGCGAGACCGTAGGTCTTCACGTGCGCCATCACGTCGTGGCGCGTCTCGCGCTCGAATTTCGCGGCCGCCTCGAAGTCGATCGTCTCCACATGCCGGTGCATCTGCGCGATTGCTTCGTCCGTGACCGGGAGCCCGAGTTTTTTCTCCTCCTCGGCGAGCCAGATCCAGAGCCGCCGCCACGCGCCGAACTTGGAAGCGGGGGAGAAGATCCGCGACATCTCGGCCGACGCGTAGCGCCCGGTCAGCGGATCGTCGTAGACGTTCGGATCGCTCATTCTTCCTCGATCTCGCCGATCGCGAAGCGCATCGCGTCTTCGTTGCCGCAAACGGGGCACTGCGCCTCGAGCACGCGGCCGCCTTCCGTCTCGAAGACGTAGCAGGGGGTCTGGCACTCCTTGCACACGAGGTAATCGATCTCCTTGTCCGACGATTCGGGGTTCATCGCGATCTCCTCGGGCGTTTTCGGAGCACGCGCTATGATTTTGGCAGAATTGCGGAGGCGACGCCATGACGTTCTCGATCACCGGGTTCCTCGTTCTTCTGCTGGTCGCCGCGGTCTGCGGCGCGATCGGGCGCGCGATCGCGGGCGGAACGCGCGGAGGATGCCTCGTCTCGGTCGCGGTCGGGTTCATCGGCGCGCTGCTCGGCACCTGGATCGCGCACAAGGTCCGCCTGCCGGAGATCCTCGCGATCTCGATCGACGGCCATCCCTTTCCGATCGTGTGGTCGATCATCGGCGCCGCGCTCTTCGTGGCGTTCATCCATCTGATCTCGGGAAGACGGTAGGCGGGTGCCGTCGACGGTCGCGCTCGCCGCGTCCCCGTCCGCCGCGCTCGCCGGGCCGCCGTCCGCCGCGCTCGCCGGGCTACCTTCTGCCGCGCTCGCCGCGCTGGTCGTCCTCGTCGCGATCGCCGCGATCGCGCTGTATCTCTCCGGCCGGCGCGCGGCGCGCGAGCAGCAGGACTCGGTCGAACAGCGGCGGATGCTGACGGCGCTGACCGCCGAGACGGCCGCGTCGAGGGCGCTCGCGGCGGAGTCCGGAAAAACCGTCCACGCGCTCTCCGAGGCGCTCGAAAAGCGGCTCGTCTCGTTCGAACGGACGATCGACGAACGGATCCGGGCCAGCCAGGACGCGCTGGGCCAGAACATCGGAACGATGCAGAAACAGAGCGCGGAGTCGGCGAAGCTCCTGCACGCCGTCGGCGAAAACCTCGGGCGGGTGTTCGAGGCATCGCAGAAGATCGAGAAGCTCGCCGGCGACGTCACGCGCCTGGAGGACCTGCTGAAGCCCCCGAAGATCCGGGGTCTCCTGGGCGAGTCGTTCCTCGAGGAGTCCCTGCGGCAGGTCCTTCCTCCGGGATCGTGGGAAATGCAGAAACGGTTCGCCGACGGAGAGATCGTCGACGCCGCCGTTCGCGTGGGGGAGCGCTTCGTTCCGATCGACAGCAAGTTTCCGTACGAGAGCTACCGCCGCGCGCTCGACTGCGGCGACGACGCGGAGCGCAAGCGCCTCCTGCGGCAGCTCCGTGCGGCGACGAAGAAGCAGGCGGAGGACATCGCGCGGAAATACATCCGGGCCGGAGAGGGCACCCTGGAATTCGCGCTCATGTACCTCCCCGCCGAGGCGCTCTACGCCGAGATCGTCGCGGACGGCGAAGACGGCAACGTCGCCGAGTACGCGATCGAGAGGCACGTCATTCCGGTGTCTCCCACGCTCCTCTACGCCTACCTCTTCACGGTCGCGCAGGGGCTGCGCGGGCTCGAGATCCAGAAGCGGGCGCACGCCGTCGTCGCGGAGCTCGCCGTGCTGAAGCGGAGCGTCGAGCGGATCGAGGAGCCGTTCGCGAAGGTCGGCAGCCACCTTTCGAACGCCCAGAAACAGTACGAGGAGACCGCCAAACAGCTCACCCGGTTCGCGGAGCGTCTGCGGGAAATCGCCGAATCCGAGGAGACGCCGGCCCAGGCGCCGCTCCCGCTCGGCGTCCTGCCTCCGAAGACGTAGTCCCCGGGCGGGCCCGGGAGCTTGCCCGCTTCGCTCGCCGTCCGATATAGTCCGCCCTTCGCGCCCCCGGATGAAGGCGCGGCGCCATCATGAAGCTGCACGTGACGTCGGAGATCGGCAAGCTGGATGCCGTGCTCGTCCACCTTCCCGGCAAGGAGATCGACCGCATGGTCCCCTCCATGATGGACGAGCTCCTCTTCGACGACATCCTCTACGGCGACGGCGCCCGCGAGGAGCACCGCCGGTTCCAGCAGATCCTCCGCACCGCCTGGAAGGAGGACGCCGACACCGTCGAAGTGCTCGACATCCAGGACCTGCTCGAAGAGATCCTCACCGATCCGCAGACGAAGGAGGAAGTGCTCGCCGATCTCGCGCTGAAGCTGCAGATCCCGGAAACGGCGATGAAGAAGATCTGGGAAGCGAGCGCGGAAGAGGCGGCGGCGATGCTGATCGAGGGGATCGTCCGGGAGGACGGACAGATCTCCGACCGGCTCGAGACCCTCTACGTGCTCCCGCCGCTCCCGAACTGTTTCTTCATGCGGGACCCGCAGACGATCCTCGGCGATCGCGTGATCCTCGGATCGATGGCGACCGCGGCGCGGCTTCGCGAGCCCCTCCTCTCGGGATACGTGTTCCAGTATTCGAAGCGGTTCGAGAGGCCGAAGGACTTCTTCATTTTCCGGGAGTTCTCGAGCGACTTCACGCGCCTGTCGACGGCCGCTTCCCGCCCCTCGCTCGAGGGGGGAGACGTGCTCATCCCGCGCGAGGACATCCTCCTCGTCGGCATCTCGGAGCGGACGTCCAAATCGACCGTCGAGCACCTGGCGGCGTCGCTCAAGGAAGGGAAGACCGGCATCAAGAAGATCTTCACGGTCGAGATCCCGGCGCGGCGTTCGTACATGCACCTGGACACCGTCTTCACGATGATCAACCGCGACGAATGCCTCTGCTACGCGCCGATGATCGTCCAGGGCGGACCCGAGGAGGCCGACGTCTACCAGGTGTCGCTGACCGGCCGCGAGATCACCTACACGTCGAAGGGGCCGCTCCTCCAGGTCCTTCGGGAGAACGGGATCGACCTGAAGCCCGTCGCCTGCGGAGGAACCGACCCGATCCACCAGCAGCGCGAGCAATGGACCGACGGCGCGAATGCGTTCGCCCTCGCTCCCGGCGTGATCGTCTGCTACGAGAGGAACGTCCGCACCGCCGAGGAGCTCGCGCGGAACGGCTACAAGATCCTCTACGAGGACGACATCCTCATGGGGCGCGAGGAGCTCGAGCTCTGGACCGACAAGAAATACGCGATCCAGATCGCCGGCCCGGAGCTCTCCCGCGCGCGCGGCGGCCCCCGGTGCATGACGATGCCGCTCGCGCGAAAGGATCCGTGAGCCCTCAACCCTTCTTCTCCTTCGTCCGGCCTCTCGCGGTCGTGGCGTTCGGCGGAAACGCCCTCCTTCCTCCCGACGGCGACGGCAGCCAGGCGGAGCAGCAGCGCCTCGCCGAGGAAGCCGCGCGCTGGCTCCTGCCGGTCCTGAACCGCGGATACGAGCTGATCATCGTCCACGGGAACGGCCCGCAGGTCGGAAACATCCTCATCCAGGTCGAGGAGGCGGCGGCGAAGATCCCGCCCCAGACGCTGGACGTGTGCGTGGCGCAGACGCAGGGGTCGATGGGATTCCTGCTCGAAACGGCGATGACCAACGTCCTGCGCCCGGCGGGGTTCGAGAAGGAGATCGTCACGATCGTGACCACCGTCGTCGTCGACGCCGCGGACCCGGCCTTCGGGAAGCCCACGAAGCCGATCGGCCCGTTCTTCGAACGGCCGAGGGCGGAGGCGCTGGCGAAGGAGCGCGGCTGGGCGATCGCGGAGGACGCCGGCCGCGGCTGGCGGAAAGTCGTGCCCTCGCCGCGGCCCAAGGCGATCCGGAACACCGAGATCGTCGCGTGGCTCGTCAACCGCGGCAAGATCGTCATCGCGGGAGGCGGCGGCGGCATCCCGGTCGTGGTCGACGACTCCGGGACGATGCGCGGAGTCGAGGCGGTGATCGACAAGGACTACGTCGCGTCGCTCCTGGCCGCGAATCTCGCGGCCGACCTCTTCGTCGTGCTGACGGGAGTTCCGCAGGTCTACAAGGACTGGGGAAAGCCCACCCAGCAGGCCCTCGCCTCGCTCACGGCGGCGGAGGCGCGCGCGCTCCACGACGCGGGGCAGTTCCCGAAGGGGAGCATGGGTCCGAAGATCGACGCCGCGCTGCGGTTCGTCGAGGCCGGAGGCCGCGAGGTCCTGATCACGGACGCGCCGTCGCTCTCCGCCGCGCTCGACGGACGGAGCGGCACCTACGTGAGGAACGCATGAAGAAGGATTTCATCTCCATCCACGACCGGACCCCGGCCGAGATCGCCGAGCTTCTCGACCTCGCGGACGGGATCAAGAAGGACCGCGCCCGCTACCGCTCGGCGCTCGCGGGAAAGACGCTCGCGATGATCTTCGAGAAGTCGTCGACGCGGACGCGCGTCTCGTTCGAGGCGGGGATGTACCAGCTCGGCGGCATCGGCATGTTCCTGTCGTCGCGCGACCTGCAGATCGGGCGGGGGGAGCCGATCGCCGACACCGCCCGGGTGCTCTCCCGCTACGTCGACGGGATCATGGCCCGGACTTTCGCGCACGAGACCGTCACGGAGCTCGCCCGGCATGCGACCGTCCCCGTGATCAACGGGCTCACGGACCGGCTCCATCCGTGCCAGGTGATGGCCGACCTCCAGACGATCCGCGAGGTGTTCGGAGAGCTCGCGGGGCGCAAGCTCGCCTACGTGGGGGACGGCAACAACATGGCGCACTCGCTGATGTTCGGCGGCGCGAAGACCGGGATGTCCGTCGCGGTCGCGAGCCCGGAAGGATACGAGCCGAAGGAAGAGATCGTCGCCTCCGCCCGGCGCGACGCGGAGGAGACCGGCGCCTCGATCACGACGACGCACGATCCGGCGGAGGCCGTGGCCGGCGCGCACGTCGTCTACACCGACGTCTGGGCGTCGATGGGACAGGAGGACGAGGCCCGCGTCCGCCGCGAGAAGTTCGCGGGATTCACGGTGACCGAATCCCTCATGGCGAAGGCCGCGCGCGACGCGATCTTCCTCCATTGTCTTCCCGCGCACC
This sequence comes from Thermoanaerobaculia bacterium, assembly GCA_035717485.1. Lineage (NCBI taxonomy): Bacteria > Pseudomonadati > Acidobacteriota > Thermoanaerobaculia > Thermoanaerobaculia bacterium. Next base: position 24,153 of record DASTIQ010000243.1, read on the forward strand.
GCGGCGAAGAGGTCGAGGCCGCCGTCGCCGACGGGCCGCGCTCGCGGATCTTCGACGAGGCCGAGAACCGGCTTCACGCGCAGAAGGCGATTCTCGTCTCCCTGATGGCGTGACGGCGGCGGGGAAGAAGCGACCGCGTCCGGGTCGACGCCCCGGGTTCTGGGCCCGGGCGGAGGTCCGGCGCTATCTCCCCGTCGCGATCGGGGTCCTCGCAATGGTTCTCCTCGTCCTCACGTTCGCCGTCGCGCCCCGGGGCCGCCGGCGGCCCGCGGAAGCCGCGCCCGCCGCCGCGGCGCCCGAGCCGGCGACGATCTCGGAGCGGGACGCGGATCTCCGGCGCGGGCCGGACTCCCGATCGGAGGTCGTCGTCACGCTCCGCCGGGGGTCGGCGATCACGCTCGTGGAGCAGAAGGGGATCTGGTGCCGCGTCCGGGACGCCTCGGGACGCGAGGGGTTCCTCCTGCGCCATTCGGTCGAGCGGGACGCCGACCGGGCGCTCCGGTCGCGGCGCGCGGAGACGATCTTCCGGTTCGCGCCCCTTTCCGGCGACGTCGCCGACGACACGCCGCTCCTTCTGGCTCCCTTTTCGTTTGCCGCGGTCTGGGGGGAGGCCGGACGCGGCGATTCCCTGCCGATCTATTCCGTGGACCACGGCTATTACGCGACGAAGCTCCCGGACGGGACGCTCGGGTTCGTGGCCTCGGAGGACGTCGACGTGATTCCCGCCGATCCCGCCGAGCCCGCGCTGACGCCCGGAGCCGGGAAAGTCGTCAAGGAGATCTCGGTCTCCGAGCAGTCTCCGCAACCCGCGCCGGCGCCGCCGCCGATTCCCGGCATGCCCGACGACGTCCCCGCCCCGGGGCCGGTCCCGCCGGGCATCCCGCCCGCGGGGGTTTCCGGGGAGGCGGCCGACGTGGCCCCGGCGGTGCTCCTCCAGAAGGTCGAGCCGGTCTATCCGCCGGCGGCGTTCGCCGCCCGGGTCGCCGGGACCGTCGTTCTTCAGGTGTCGATCGACCGGGAAGGCAACGTCGGCCGGATCGAGGTCAAGCGACAGGCGCCGCTCGGGATGACGGAAGCGGCGATCGCCGCCGTCCAGCGCTGGAGGTACAAACCCGCGACGGCGCTCGGCGGACCCATTCCGTCGATGAAACTGGTCCGGATCGAGTTCAAACCCCCGGAGTAGCCGGCGCGGCCATGCATCGAGCCGGACGGGCGCGTCCGCTCCGGGTCGGCCGGCGACGGGGCCTCCGGCTGCGCCTCGGCCGCCCCGGACCGGCCGGATCCCGCCGGCCTCGCGCCCGACCGCGCTTTCGGATGCGGCGGGAGCCGGAACGATCCGAGCTCCGCGAGTGTCGTTCCGGCGCAATGCTCCCCCCGGGCTCTGCCCCGGTCGGGCGCCGGAGCGGTCGAGGGCATGAGCCCGAGCCGCGAAAGGCCGCCGCGCGGAAAGTCTCCCGAGTAACCGCAGGGAGGAGGTCCGCGCGGCGGGAGCCGGAACGATCCGAGCTCCGCGAGTGTCGTTCCGGCGACGGGGGTAGAATTCGCCCAGTGATCCAGCTTTTCTACGAGGTTGACGGGCGCCCCCAGGTGTACACGCTCCTGAAGGAGGAGATTTCGATCGGGCGATCCTCCGAGAACGACGTGGTCCTGAACGATTTCTCGGTCTCGCGAAAGCACGCGATCCTCGTCCGGAAGGACGAGGCGTGGTTCGTCCGCGACAACCATTCGACCAACGGCGTTCGGGTGAACGGGAAGAACGTCAGCGACATCGAGGTCAAGGACGGAGACGAGCTCGCCGTCGGGACGTTCACGCTGCGCCTCCGCGACGATCCGTCGATCGTGAGCTACCCGCGCGGCGCCGACAAGAAGGAATCGACGTCGACCTTCATCCGGCCGCTCGCGGAATTCAACGAGGACTTCGGCCTCGAGAAGGACCTCCCTCCGGCGGATTCGACCGTTCTGCGGAAGCGGGGCTCCCTCGACCTCGCGTACAAGAACAAGGTCTTCGAGATCCTGGTGCAGGTCGCGAAGACCCTGATCTCGGCCGACGAGCTCGAGACCGTGCTCGAGAAGGTCATGGACCTGATCTTCGAGTACCTCCCGGTCGATCGCGGCTTCCTCCTCCTGATCGACGAGACGGGGGATCTCAAGACGCGGGTCGCGCGCGTGAAGTCTTCGCGGATGACGGCCACCGCCGAAGGGGAAGTGCCGTTTTCGCGGACGATCGTCGACATGGTCGTCCGCCAGAAGGTCGCCTTCCTCACCTCCGACGCCCAGAAGGACGACCGGTTCGACATGGGCCAGTCGATCCGGATCCAGCACATCCGCTCCGCGATGTGCGTGCCCCTCTGGGACCGGGGCACCGTGATCGGCGTCATCCACGTGGACTCGCCGATCTACGTCGGGACGTTCAAGAGCGAGGATCTGGATCTGCTGACGGCGCTCGCGAACTTCGCGGCGGTCGCGATCGAGCGCGCGAGCCTTCACGCTCGCGTCGAGGAGGACAAGCGGATCCGGACGCGCCTGGAGCGATATCACTCGCCGGCGGTGATCGAGGAGATCATCGCGGACTCCTCCGGGACGGGGGCGCTCAACCGCGCGCGGACCAAGAGCGTGACCGTCCTGTTCGCCGATCTCGTCGGGTTCACGACGCTCTCCGAGAAGATGGCTCCGGAAACCGTCTCCACGATGCTGAACACGTTTTTCACCCACGCGGCGGAAGCCGTGTTTTCCGTCGACGGGACGCTCGACAAGTTCATCGGCGACGAGGCGATGGCCTTCTTCGGCGCCCCGATCGACCAGCCCGACCACGCCTGGCGCGCGATCATGGCGGCGCTCAAGATCCGCGAAGCGCTGGCGGGCTGGAACCGGCAGCGCGAGGCCGCCGGAGAGCGGCCCCTCGAGGTGCGGATCGCGATCAACACCGGCGAGGTGGTCGTCGGCGAGATCGGTTCCGACCGGCGCGTGGATTACACGGTGCTCGGCACGCCCGTCAACATCGCGGCGCGCATCGAACAGTTCGTGGCCGCGCCGGGCGACATCGTCATCGGCCCGGAGACGTACGAGGCGGTCAAGGACCGGGTGAACGCCGCGCAGATGGGTTTCTTCGCCCTGAAGGGCCTGGTTTCGCAGGTTCCGCTCTTCAAGGTCCTCGGATTGACGGATCGCGACGTCGGAAACCGGCCGACGCTCGAGGCGCCCCCGGCGGCTCCGTAGCGCCGAACTCCCGGCCATCCGCCGCCCGCTCCGTTAAGATCGCGGCGGAGGTGAGGGATGGGCCCATCCGACATCGCCGCGCGGGTGGCGCGGCTCGAAAGAGAGAATCGGCGCTTCCGGTCCGCGGCGGCCGCCGGAGCGCTCGTCGTCGCGGCGGCGCTCCTCGCGGGGGCGCGCCCCGCGGGACACGCCCGGATCGTCGAGGCGACGGAGTTCCGGCTCAAGGATTCGACCGGAGCGCTCCGCGGCTCGATCTCCGCGGATCGGACCGGCGCGCAGCTCCTGCTCAAGGACGCGACCGGGAAGAGCCGCGCCCGTCTGCGCGTCGCCGACGACGGAACGCCGCGGTTCGAGCTCCTCGACCGCATGGAGCGTCCGCGGCTGGGCCTCGCGCTCGACAAGGACGGCGCCGCGACCGCGCACCTCGACGACGACGCCGCGCGGGCCCGGGTCCGGCTCTCGACGGCCGCCGACGGCTCGGCCGCCGTCGAGATTTCCGACGCCGCGAAGAAGCGGACCGGCCTGGAAGTCCTCGCCGACGGAACGGCGGGGCTCGCGGTCTTCGACGCGGAGGAGAACGCGCGCGTCCGCGCGGCGGTCGCGAGCGACGGATCGCCCGCGGTCAAGCTGATCGACGCCGACGGAACGCTTCGCGCCTCCCTCGGGACGATCGCGCTGAAGGAAGCGAGCTCGGGCGCCGCCATGCGGACCCAGGAGGGGTCGCTCGTCCTCTTCGACAAGAAGGGCGCCGTGGTCTTCAAGCAGCCGAAATAGCCGGCGGGCCGGGTCGAACCGGCGCTGCCGCTCGACTTCGGCGGCGCGAGCGGGCGAAATGCGACGGTGGTTGGGGAGGAAGGATTCGAACCTTCAATAGGCGGCTCCAAAGGCCGCTGCCCTACCGTTAGGCGACTCCCCAGCAGGGAGTCAGTTTAATCGAACCGCGTCAGTCCGCGAGGCCGCGTCGCCGGCGCAGGCGGCGCACAGGGGGCGGCCGTCGCCGCGAAGTTGAGCGTCGGGAGTCGAGCATCGGGTGCAGCGCGTCGGGGAGCCGGCGCCGTCGGGCCTTCGCCGGACGACTTCGGCCAGCTCGGACGATGCGATTTCGTGCAGCGCGGGAAAGCGGGTCGTCAGGCGAACCACCGCGCTCGCGCAGGCGACGCAGAGGTGACGGCCGAGGCAGACGAATCGGATCTCCACCTTCCTCCCGCACCGTTCACAGCGCTCCATGGAGGAATGGTACGAAGGTCCGCTCGCGCGGGGTTCGTTCTTAATGAAACGGAAAGGCGCCCGCGCCTTTTCCGCCGGATTCAGCAATCATTCCTCCCCGTTCCGGAAGGAGAGCGAGGGAATCGCCCTCTCCCGGGCCCGGCGCGCCCGCCTGAGGTTTCCCGCCCGGCTCGAAGACCGCCGGCCTATTTGAGGAGGGACTCGCGCCAGTTCAGGACGAGGGTGATCGTGGGGGTCTCTTCCGTGTCGACGCTCGTGACGATGAATTTCTGCCCGTCGGCCGTCACGTCGTACGCGTACCCGGGATTGGAGAACGCGTGCGTGTGGAAGAGCGGCGTCACGCGGCCGACGCGGAACTCCGCGGCGGTTCCGTCGACCTCGGCCGCCATCAGCGTCAGGTCGGGCGCCAGGAAGTAGAGCTCCTTCCCGTCGCCGCGCCAGCGCGGGTTGTATCCCGCGGCGGAGACCTGCCATTTGCCTCCCGGTCCGGGAAACGGCGAGACGACGATCGCGGGCGCGCCGGACGTGAACACGGAGTACGCGATCCAGCGCGAATCGGGAGCGATCGCCGACATCGTCTCGTCGCCGTCGTGCTCGCGGAGCAGAAGGGCGGCGCGGGAAGGGTCCGAGACCGGCAGGAATCCCGTCCAGCGATGCGCGTTGGGGACGTTTTCCTGGTACGAGACGAACCGTCCGTCCCGGCTCCAGTCGTCCGCGATGTGTCCGACGCCCTTCCCGAGGAGCAGTGTGCGTTCCGCGTCGGCGCCGCTCGCGAGCTTGGCGAAGATCCCGTAGCGGCCGTTCTTCTGGCGCAGGGAGGAGTAGACGACCTGGGTCCCGTCCGGCGACCATCCGCCCACCTGGGTCGAGCCGGAGCTGAACGTCAGCCGGGTCGGTACGCCCGTCGCGGTTTCGAGGAGATACACGTCGCCGGGATCGCCGATCGCCACCGCGAGCCGGCGGCCGTCGGGCGACAGCCGGACGGGACCGAAGTAGTTCGCCCTTTCGCCGATCGTCGCGACGACCTTCCCCGTGCGGTCGTACTCGATGAGCCCGGCGGAGCTTCCAAGTCCGCCGCCCGGCTGGTACGCGAGCACGTCCGTCTGGGAGACC
>DASTIQ010000244.1 GCA_035717485.1 Thermoanaerobaculia bacterium
CGCCCGACCGAATCTTCTCGATCGCGATCCGGAACGTTTCCTGGAAGAGGTCGTCGATCGCCGGGGCGTCGCGGCGCGCGGTCGCGAGGACGACCGACACGGGCCGCTGATACCGGCACACGAGCTCCTCTTCCGCGGAGAGATCCCCTTCGCGGATGCGCCGGACGAGGGATTCGGGCTCGGCGGCGCGATCTTCCGTCGGCATGGACGCGCTCAGTTCCAGTCGCCCTGCAGCGTGAAGGCCGCCCAGTAGTAGGGAGACGCCCACCGCCGTTCCTGGCGGATCGCCCGCTGGGCCGCGCGGAGGGCGGCGGCGGGCCGGAGGCCTTCCGTGAGGATCGCTTCGTAGAATCGCTTCATCAGTTCGGCGGTCGCTCGGTCCGGAACCTTCCACAGGGTCGCGACGATCCGGGGGGCGCCGGCGTACATGAATCCGCGCGAGAGTCCGAGCAGCCCTTCTCCGCGCACTTCCTTGCCGACGGCCGTCTGGCATGCGGAAAGGACCACCAGGTTGGCCGAAAGGCGGAGCGAATAGACGTCCCGGGTCTGCAGGAACCCGTCGACGGGGTCGCCGCGCTCGTCGACGAGGGAGAGAACGATCCCCGAAAGCTCCGGGTGCTTTCCGTCGAGGATCGCGTGGCTCGCGAAATGCACGATGCCGGCGCTCGCAACGTCCGCGCTCATCGCCGTCGCCCGGCTCGCGCGGAAGTCGAGCGCCATGAGGGTGCGGCGCGCGCCGGCGAGCGCGCCGATCGCCTCCGCTTCCCTCCGGCTCGCGCCGAGGCGATCGAGCCGCGCGAGACCCGCGTCCTGGATCGATCGCGTCACGCGGTCTTCGTCGCCGCGCCGCGCCGTCGCCGGCGAGGCGGAGCCCGATAGCACGCGCGGGTCCCGCCGATCGAATACCGGATCGGCGAGAACGGCGACGCGGAGCCCGGGCGCGGCCCGGTCCGCGGCTTCCCGCCGAAGGACCGCGAGCGTCGTCGCCGAGGGGACGCTCACGATTTCGTGGCCGGCGAGAAGCGGATCGCCGGAGCCCGGGGAGGGAAGCGCGGCGAACGGAACGTACAGCAGCGCGCCTTCCGGCACGATCGCGATCCGCCTGTGCCGGATCTCCCGGGCGACCGGTCCGAGAAGCATCCCTCCGAGGGCCGCCGCGGCTTTCGCCGTCGCGGCGGGATCGTTGCCGCCGTCGCTGCAGGCCGCCGCAAAGCGTCGGGCCGCCGCCTCGACCACCCTTCGGCTCGGCAACGTCCGGCTCGTTGTTCGCCCGGCGGTCACGGCCCAGACGAAGCTCCGCTTTTCGCCGAGGGCGTACTCGAGGAGCACCGTGTCGGGATCCAGGACCTTGTCCTGGATCTCCCGGGCCGTGAGCGGCTGAGGGCGCTCGAGCGCCGCGAAGCGCGGGTCGGCGGCCCGGATCTTCCCCTGGATCTCGTCGTGTTCGGCGAGAAGGGCGTCGAGCGGCCGTTCGTCGGCGCCCGGCGGAGGCACCGGCGCCGTCCCGGCGAGCCGCTGCGCCTCGAGCCGCCGCCGGGCTTCGATCTGCGACTCGATCGACTTCTCCCGCTCGAGGAGCGCCGGGTCGATGCTCTGCCGCAGATCGATCCGGGCGGCGGCCAGGAAATCGACGAGGCTCCGCGCCTTCGATCGCTCGCTGGCATGGAGGGCTTCGGCGCTCCATCCCCGGTCCGGCTCCTGCGCGTCGAGGTCCATCAGGATGTCGATCAGGAGGTCGTAGCGCTCGTGCGTCGCCGCCAGGTAGAGCGCCCGCTCGCCGAGCGCCGGGATCGCGCCGCGCGTCGATTCGGTGAACCTCAGCGCGTCTTCGATGTCGTGCCGGGCCGCGTCCAGGTTTCCCAGGGCCCTGTCGGCTCGGGCGAGATTGACCAGGGCGATCGCCTCCGTTCCGCGGTCGCCGGTGGCGCGGATCATCGGCAGCGCCTCCCGGAAAGCGTCCAAGGCTCCGGCGGCATCCCCCATTTCGAGGCGCGCGCGGGCGATGCAGGCGACGGCGCTCGCCTCGTGCCGCCGGTCGCCGACCGCATGTTGCATGGCGCGTGCGGTTTCGAATTCGGCGAGAGCGGCCTTCGGACGGCGTTCCGCGAGCTCGGCGAGGCCGATGTGGCTCACCGTCGCCGACTCGGCATTCCGGTCGCCGACGTCGCGGAGGAGGGGAAGAGCGAGCCGGTACCGGCGGAGCGCGCCGGCCGCGTCCCCGCGGTCGAGGCACACGGTCCCGAGCGAATAGAGCGTCACGCCTTCCATGTGCCGGTTCCCGAGATCGCGAAAGCGCGCGAGAGCGACGTCCATGTCCGCCTGCGCCCGCTCGAGTTCACCGAGAACTTCGAGATTGACCGCGCGGTTCCGGAGGATGGCCGCCTCCATTGCCCGGTCGCCGAACGCGCGCGCCTCGTCGATCGCCTCGCTGTAGCGCGCGACGGCGTCCGGATAGTCGCCGAGCGCGCTCCGCGCGCCGCCGATGTTGGAGAGCGTCTCGGCGAGGCCGCGCACGTCGCGGTCTTCCCGGCGGATCGCGAGCGCCTGCCCGAGGTTCTCGAGGGCCGCCCGCTGGTCACCGGTGCGGAGCAGCGCCACGCCCACTTCGTCGAGCGCGGACGATTCGCCGCGGCGGTCGCCGACTTCCCGCCAGAGGGCGAGCGCCTGCCGCGCGCGGTCGAGCGCGAGGTGGAAGTCGCCGAGCCATCCCAGCGTGTCCGTGACGCGGTCGAGGCACGCGGCCTCTTCGCGGCGATCGCCGATCGCGCGCCAGAGGGCGATCGCCTCTTCGTATTTCTGGAGAGCCTGGCGGGACGTCGGCTCCGTCGCCTGCGCGAGAAGCGCGTCGCCCGCGGAACGCGCGCGCTCCGCGTCGATCCGTTTCGAGTCCTCCGGGGTCGCCGGGCGCGGCGCGTCGATCGAGAGCCGGTATCTTCCCCTCGGGGACTTGTCGTTCCTCAGACGGATCTCGATCCGGCAGCTCTCCGCGCGGGGAGAGACGGCCGAGACGGTGACGGGATCGCTTTCGTCGGCAGCATTGTCGGCTTGCGCGAGTTCCGCGCCCGACGCGGAGAGAATCCGGACGGACGCGTCGAGATGATTCTGTTCGACCACGACGTGGAGGAACTGGCCCGCGGAAAGCTCGATCGGGTAGGCGTCGACGCGGCCGGGGGAGAGCTCGGATTCGATCGGCGAGCCCGGCGCGACGCTCCTGCTGCTTTGCGCCGCGGCCATCGGATTTCCGACGCCGAGAGCCAGCGCGAGCATTCCGCAGATCGCCCCGCCTTTTCGAGACATTGCCGTTCGCTTCCAGTGTACCGCCGTTGCCTTGGAATTGGACGAAAACCCGTTCAGCGGCGGCCCCCGACGGCGGGGAGGAGCGCTTCGATTTCCGCCCGATGCGAACGGTCGTGCTCGAACATGCGAAGCGGAATCTCCCCGAGACGGAGGGGGCCGACTCCCTCCTGCACGCCGGAGCGGCACCGCTCTGCCTCGGTCGAGCGCCGGAGCGCCTCGACGTTGCGACCCCGGGCCCCGGCGAATGCCGCCAGCCCCTCCGCGAGGTCGCGTTTTCGGTAATCGCGCTCGGCCGCCACGCCGGCACCGTCGAAATCCGGGAGGACGGGCGCGTCCTCGGTGAGCAGCCGCCGGATCCTCTCCCCGAAGCCTTCCGTTTCCAGATCGGCGAGATGCCAGACGTGCTCGACGTAGGAGAACGCATCGGGTTCCGGCCGCACGCGGGTGCGGTCGTCGGAGAAACGGGTTCGCAGGCTTTCCAGATAAGACGGCATCGCGGCGAGGCGAACGAGCCGATCCTCCCACTCGTCCATGACCGGGATTATCCTCCGACTCCGTCGGCGCCCTCATAGAATCGCTTCCGTGCTTTTCTCGCGACGCACTCCCGCCGATCTTTCCGAGAATCCTCTCGCGGCCGCGCTGCGCGCGCGCTCCGAGCCGTACGTCGACCTGACCGTGTCGAATCCGTCGGCGGCCGGCCTCTCGCCGTCCGAAGAAGAGCTTCGCGGCGCTCTCTCTCCCGCGGGGTCGGCGGCCTACCGGCCGGACCCGCGAGGCCTCGCGTCCGCCCGGGAGGCGGTCTCCGCTTCCTACGCCGCCCGCGGAGCGGACATTCACCCGGACCACATCTTCCTCACCGCGTCGACGAGCGAGGCATATTCCTTCCTGTTCAAGCTGCTCGCGGATCCGGGCGACGCGCTCCTCGTTCCCGAGCCGAGCTACCCGCTTTTCGAACATCTCGTGCGGCTCGAAGCGCTGTCGGCGGTCCCGTATCGGCTTCGCCTGCCGCCGCCGGAACATCGGTGGCGGCTCGACTTCGCCACGATCGAGCGCGGCCTCGACGGGGGCGCGCGCGCGGTGCTCTCGGTCCACCCGAACAACCCGACGGGGAGCTTCGTCTCCGGCGACGATCGCCGCCGGCTTCTCGCTCTCCTCGACCCGGGCCGACACGCGCTCGTCTCCGACGAGGTGTTCCTCGATTTCGCCGTCGAGGGCGGCGCCGATCCCGCGGCACCCGCCGCGTCCGCGAGGGGCGGTCCCCTCGCGTTCTCCCTCGGCGGCATCTCGAAGTCCTGTGCGCTGCCGCAGATGAAGCTCGCCTGGATCGCGATCGGGGGCGAGCGCGCCGCCGCCGCGGCGGCGGCGGACCGGCTGGAGCTGATCGCCGACACGTATCTCTCGGTCGGAACGCCCGTGCAGCTCGCGCTCCCGCGCCTGTTCGAGATCGGATTCCGCGCGGGGGAGCGGATCCGGGAGCGGCTGAGGGGGAACCTCGCCGCGCTCGACGCGACGCTCGCGCGGATTCCCGGCTCGAGCCGCCTTCCCGTCGAAGCGGGCTGGTCGGCGGTCGTGCGCCTCGCCGCGGGGAACGGAGATCCCGCCGGGATGCTCCTCCGCGACGCCGGGGTCCTCGTTCAGCCGGGATGGTTCTTCGATTTCGCGGAGGACGACGTCGTCGTCGTGAGCCTTCTTCCCGAGCCCGCCGAGTTCGGTTCGGGGTGGGAACGCATCGTCGCGGCCCTCTCCTGACGGAGCCCGGCGAAGCGGGAAATCCGCGGCTCAGCGGGCGAGTTTCAAGGTCCCGGTGATCGAATCCACGGCCGAGTCCTCCGCGGGCCCGATGCCGAGGCACGTCGGGGTGCCCTCGGGCACGACCGTCCGCCCGGCATCGCGAATCAGTTCGGCCGGGAGGGCGGCGCCGAGGGCCCTTTCGTGGATCTCGAGGAGCTCGGCTTCCGTCGCGCAGCCGAGGACGACCTTCGGCATTCCTTCGGCGAGCCAGGCGCTCCGCGCCGCCGCGGGAGCCTGGAGAAAGGCCGCGACGGCGGCGTGCGCGGCCTGGGCGGCGAGCTTTCCGCGGGGCAGCCGGAGTGATTCGTCCACCACGATCACCTGCTTCACGACGGCTCGACGACCTCGAAGATCTTCCAGCGAGCGACGAACCGGCCGCCGCGGAGCGCGCCGGTCCGGGAAGCGTAGATCAGCCGGAAGTGCTTGAGAGGGAGCGGCCCCGCCGCGTCGAAGTCGTAGAGGCGCGACTGCATCGTCCGGAAATAGGCGGGCGTCGGCGCCGCGCCCCGCTCGGTCACGACGACGTACGGCGCGCGGCCGAGGATCCTGCCGTAGTCGTTCATCTTCGGCGTGAGATCGGTCACCGCGATCCAGCGAGATCGCCGATCGCGGGCGATCGTCAGCGCTTCGTCTTCCGATTCGGCGAGAAAGAACCGGATCGAATCGAGGAATCCGTAACCGAAGGCGTCGGCCGGCGTCGGGAGCTCCGCGTAGTACGTCACGAAATGGCCGAGC
>DASTIQ010000245.1 GCA_035717485.1 Thermoanaerobaculia bacterium
CCGCCGTTCGTCGGCGCGATCCCGCTCGAGATCGCGCGCGAGACCCTCGATTCCGTCGTCGCGGTGACGGAGGCCGCGATCGCCGACGCGATGCGCTTCCTGCTCACGCGCGCGAAGCTCTGCGTCGAAGGGGGCGGCGCGGCCGGGAGCGCGGCGCTCCTCTCCGGCGCGATCCCGGTCGAGAAAGGGGACACGGTCGCCGTGCTCGTCTCCGGAGGAAACGTCGACCCGGAGCGCTTCCCGTTCGCCGCGCCGGCCTGAGGCGGAGCGGCGGAGCTACCGGCCGGAGAACTTGGGCGTGCGCTTCTCGACGTTCGCCGCGAGCCCTTCCTTCGCGTCTTTCGACTTGAAGAGGAGGGACTGCAGCTCCCGCTCGAGGGCGAGAGCGGACTCGATCGGGAGCTCGGAACCCGTCTGCACGGACCGCTTGATGTGGCCGACCGCCATCGACGCCTTGTTCGGCGGGCAGAACTGACGGGCGTAGTCCATCACCTGTTCCCACCATTCCGCGGAGGAGCCTTCCCAGACCTGGTTGACGACGCCCATCTCCAGAGCTTCCTCGAACGTGTACGTGTTGCCCGTCACCATCAGCTCGATCGCCTTGGCTTTTCCGACGACGCGCGTGAGGCGGGTCGTGCCGCCCGTGCCGGGGAGGACGCCGAGATTGACCTCGGGAAGTCCGATCTTCCCCGCGTCCTTGCGGGCGATGCGGAGATCCGCGGCGAGCGCGATCTCGAGTCCGCCGCCGACCGTGTGTCCGTTCAACGCCGCGATGACGAGCTTCGGGGTGTGTTCCAGACGCAGGAGCGTTTCGTTGGCGTGCAGGCAGAAGTAATACTTGAACTCGGGCGTGACGGCGTTGAGCATGTTGATGTTCGCGCCCGCGGAGAAGAACTTGTCCCCCTTTCCGCGGAGCACGATGACGTGCGCGGCGTCGTCGAACCGGGCGCGGAGGATCGCCTCGTCGAGCTGCCGGTTGAAGGCGTACGTGTAGGTGTTCGCGGGGGGATCGTCCATCTCGATGACGGCGACTCCGCCCTCGTTGCGGTAGTGGATCAGCTCTTCGTCGAACTCCGTGGCGGTCCATTCCCGGCTCCGGGAGCGTTCTTTGTCGGTGACGGTGCTCATGGGCTTCCTCCGATCCGAAAGATATCAGAGGGGCCGCCGACGCGGCCCTCGGTTCTCAGCGCGGCTCTCGTTCCTTCGTGGGATCGACCCAGCCGGGCTGCCGGCCCGGCCCCCGTTCGAGCTTCCAGATCGGAACGCGCCGTTTGACGTTCTCGATCGCCTCCCGGCACGCGGCGAACGCGTCGGCCCGGTGCGGCGAGACCGCGACGATCGCGACCGACTCGTCGCCCACCCGGAGAGGGCCGATTCGGTGCCGGATCAGCGTGCGGGTCTCCGGGAAGGCGGCGGCGAGCTCCCGCTCGATCGCGGCGAGCTCCCGCTCGGCCATTTCCCCGTAGGCGGCGTACTCGATCGATTCGACGGGGAGACCTTCGTGGTGGTTCCGGACGACCCCGACGAACGACGCGATCGCGCCGTCGGAATCGCGGCGCGCCTCCGCGATCAGGTCGGCCAGGCGAAGCGGCGCCGCGGTCAGCCGCGCCATCATCCCCCCGCGATCGGAGGGAGGAACGCGACCTCGTCCCCCTCGGCGAGGGGACGGCCTCCGGAGACGTACTCGCAGTTGACCGCGACCGCGGGCATCGAGCCGTACCGGGCGAAGTGGGGAACGTGTTCGCGGAGCTTCTCCCAGAGCGCGGCGACGGTCGTTCCCTCGTCGACCTGCCGGAGCTCCTGGTCGACGCCGACGGCGTCCCGGAACGAGGCGAAGTAGAGGAGGCGGACCCGCACGGAGAGGTATTGTACCGGTGCCGATGCGTGAATCGCCGGTCTCCCGCCCGCTCTGCCTGGCTTTCGTCCTGGCCGGGGCCCTCGGCGCGGTCGTCGTCCGGGACGAGCGGACCTCCTCTTTCTTCGCCGGGTTCGGCGCGGGAACGGGCGTTCTCTTCGTGATGTCATTCTTAAGGAATCCGCGGTCGCCGTCGGCCGCGGACCGGCAGAGGGGAGAATCTGCGGGCCATGACGAGCATCCTGATCGTTGAAGACGAGAAGAAGATCGCCGACTTCCTCCGAAAAGGGCTTTCGGAGAAGGGGTACACGGTCGACGTCGCGGCCGACAGCGACGTGGCGCTCGAGTGCGCGGTGGCCGAGCCCCACGACCTGATCGTCCTCGACCTGCTGCTGCCCGGGTCGCGTGACGGTCTCGAGCTGTGCCGGGAGCTCCGGCGGCGGGGGATTTCGTCGAAGATCCTCATGCTGACCGCGCGCGACACGGTCGAGAACAAGATCGAAGGGCTCGACTCCGGCGCGGACGACTACCTCGTCAAGCCGTTCTCGTACCGCGAGCTCCTCGCGCGGCTGCGGGCGCTCACCCGCCGGAGCGAGATCAAGGAAGCCGGGCCGCTCGAATGCGAAGGCCTCGTCTACGAGCCGTCCTCCCGGACCGCGCGGATGGGAGAAGCGACCGTCGAGCTGACGATGCGCGAAGGAGCCATCCTCGAGCTGCTGCTCCGCCGGAAGGGAAAGGTCGTCTCGCGCGCGGAGATCGCGGCTCGCGTGTGGGAGGACACCTCCGATCTCTCGACGAACATCATCGACGTGTACATCAATTCGATCCGGAAGAAGATCGACGGCCCCTCGCGGGGCCGCATCCGGACGGTCCGCGGCGTCGGCTACTCGATGGGGGCCTGATCGTGGGCGACGACGAGACCGAAGTCGACGCGCGGCTGGCCGATCTGGAGCGCCGCGAGATCGAGCAGGCGCAGTTCATCGCCGACGTTTCGCACGAGCTCCGGACGCCGCTCACGATCCTGCGCGGCGGGATCGAGGTGGCGATCGAGGGGGAGCGCAGCGCCGACGAGTACCGGCAGGCCCTCTCGGAAGCGCTCGTCGAGGTCCAGCACCTGATCCGGATCTCGGAGAACCTCCTCTTCCTCGCGCGCGGGACCGCGGGCCGCGTGACGATCTCCTTCGCGAGGGTCGACCTTCGCCGGTTCGCCGAGGAGCGCGTCCGGGAGTTCGAGACCGCCGCGATCGAGAAAGGGCTCGAGCTGACGTTCGAGGGATCCGCCCGGCCCGTGGAGATCCTCGCGGATCGCAACCGCCTGAAAGAGGTCTTCCAGAACCTGCTCGAGAACGCGATCCGGTACACGGAGAAAGGGCACGTCCGGGTGCGGGTCTCGGCCGACGGCGCCCATGCCCGGCTCGACGTCGAGGACACGGGGGTCGGCATCGACGCGGCCGACGTGCCGAACGTCTTCGACCGTTTCTTCCGTTCCGACCGCGCCCGGCGCGCGTACAAGGGAGGGTCCGGCCTCGGGCTCTCGATCGTGCGCTGGATCGTCGAGGCGCACAAGGGGAGCGTCCGCGTCGAGAGCGAGCCGGGCCGGGGTTCGTCGTTCACCGTGCTCTTTCCCCGGATCGGCTAGCCGCGTCCCCGTTCCGCCCCGGATTGATCCCCCTTCCCGCCTGCGATAGGCTCTGCCCAATCCCGACGGGACTCTCCAGGAGGTTTCCGATGATGGCTGCCGATCCGCAGCGGGCGGAAGTACCCGCCGGCGCGCCGCCCGTGCCCGACGACATGCACGACGGGCCGGACGAGCTCGCGGCGGGTCACCCGCTGCACGAGGCGCTGTCCCTCTGCCGGGAGCTCCTCGGGGCCTGCCACGACGGCGCCGCCGTCCGCGCCGCGGAGACGGGGCGCCGCCGGTCGCTCCTCGGCGCCTGGGCGGCCGGAGCCGGCGCCCTGGCCGTCGTCCTCGCGGTCGTCTCGACGACCTGGGCGGCGCGCGGGACGCGCCCTCCGGGAGCGGAGCGGCCGCTCGCGATCGCGACGGCCGTGGCGGCGGCCGCCTCTCTCGCCCTGCTTTCCGCGCGCGGGATCCTTTCGTCCCGGCGCACGTGGCTCGCGGATCGCGCCCGGGTGGAGGGGTGCCGCCAGGCGAAGTTCCGGTTCCTGCTCGACCCGTCGCTCTGGAGCCGCCGCGGCGAGGAATCCCGCGAGCGCATCGACCGGTTCCGGTCGGAGGCGGAGGCCCTCGCGCGGCTCGGTCCCGACGGGGCGTCCGCCTGGGCGGAGGCGGACGCGATCCCGACCTCCCGCACCATCCCGGTCGGAAGCGGCATCGATCCGCATACCGTCCACACGCTGATGGATTACTACCAGGCGCGCCGGATCGATCCCCAGCTCGCCCGACTCGCGCGCGAGGGCGGCCGGCGAGGAGGCCATCCGCTGCAGCCGCCTCCTGCGGCGCTCCTCGCCGCGAGCGTCGTCGGGATCCTCGGGGCCGCCGTCCTCCGGCTCCTCCCGTCGACGCCGACGAGCGTGCTCCCGTCGATCCTCGTCGGCGCCGCTCTCGTCCTTCCGTTCGTCGCCGCGGCGCTCCGGTCCACGGCGATCGGCGCGTCCTCCGAGCCGCTCCGCCGGCGCGCCGCCGCCCGGCATCGGGCCCTGGCGGAGCTCTCCGGACGCCTCCAGAAGGTGAGCGGCGCGGAGGCGATCTTCCGCGAGATGGGATTCTGCGAGGACGTGCTCGAATCGGAAGGACGGGATCGAATCCGGCGCGACCTTTCCGGCGGCTGGATCGGCTAAAGGATTTCTCAAGGAAGCCGGCGCCGGCGGCGCGGGTGCTACGTTTCCGAAATGCCCACGTGGCGCTCGCGTCTGTCCTGTGCCCTCCTCGCGGCGGCGGCCGCCACCACCGCGTCCCACGCCGCAAACTCTTCCGTGCCGTCGCACCGGGTTTTCCGGCCGACCGCGCCGGAGACGGAATACTACAAACTCAAGCACCTGATGGCCGACGGGATGATGCCCAACTACAAGGCGCTCTGGGCGGGATTTCGCCGCGACGATGCGGATTCGGTCAGGCAGGCGCTCGCCTACATCGCCTCCCTCGCGCGCGACGCCGGCCGATATCCGCTTCCCGACGCGGCGCGAGCCGACCGCGGCGCGGATTTCCGGACCCGCATGCTCGGTCTCGCCGCCCGGTCCGAAGCGCTTTCTTCTCAGCTGCCGAAGGAGCGCGATGCGGTTTCCGCCCGCATCCTCTCCATTTACGGAGCGTGCCAGGAATGTCACGACAAGTACGCTCCGGACGAAGGACGGGAGCGCCGAAAGTACTCGCCTCCGCCGGCGTGAAGGTCTCGCGAACAATCTTTCCGTCTAAATCCCCGAATACCAATGACTTCCGGGCAGGGGAGTTGCATTGCCCCTCTCTCGGTGCCGTGTGGACTATCAGCGAATCGATGAGCGAGAACATTCACTTCCCCCGATGCCTCCCGCGGGATCGCCGGCGGCGCGGCGGCGGATCCTCATCGTCGAGGACGATCCGGCGACCCGCGCGGGGCTCGAAGGCCTGCTCGGAGACGGCTCCTCCGACGTCGCGACGGCCGCCTCGCTCGACGAGGGGCGCCGCGCCCTCGCGCGGTTCGACCCCGACATCTGTCTGACCGATCTCGCGCTCCCGGACGGAAGCGGCATCGACTTCATCCGTTCGGCTCGCGAGAGCTCGCGCCGCGACGTGATCGTGCTCACGGGGAACGGGTCGATCGACAGCGCCGTCCAGGCGATGAAAGAGGGGGCGTTCGACTATCTCCTCAAACCTCTCCGGCCCGCCGAGCTCGGGGTTCTCCTCCAGCGGCTCGAGCGCAAGCGCGAAGTCGACCGGCAGCTCCGGGAGCAGGAAACGCGATTTCGCGCGCTGATCGAGCACAGCTCCGACGCGATCGCTCTGCTCTCGGCGGATGGCGAGGTCCTCTACGCGAGCCCGTCGACGGCGCGCGTCCTCGGCCGCCGGGGCCGGGGTCTCGTCGGCGGGCGGTGGCTCGACCAGATGCATCCGGACGACGCGGCCGCCGCGGCGGACTTCTTCGCCGCCGTCCTCGCGGATCGCGGGCGTCCCGCGACGATCGAAACGCGCCTTCGCGCGAGGCGGAAGGGCGAACGCTGGATCGAGATGACGATGACGAACCTGCTCGGGGAGCCGAGTGTCGGCGCGGTGGTCGTCAACTATCGCGACGTGACCGAGCGGCGTCGCGCGATCGACGAGCTCGAGTACCGGGCGTTCCACGACGAGCTCACGGGTCTTCCGAACCGCGCGCTCTTCCTCGATCGGCTCACCCAGGCGATCGCCCTCGCGCGCCGCGACGGCCGGAAGCTCGCAGTCATGTTCATCGATCTCGACCGGCTCAAGGGGGTCAACGACACGCTCGGGCACTCGGCCGGAGACGCCGTCATCCGCGCGGTGACCGAGCGCCTTCGAGGATGCGTCCGCGAGGCGGACACGCTCGCGCGCGTCGGCGGAGACGAGTTCACGCTGCTGATCCCCGAGATCACGGACGAGGCCGACGCCGTGACCGTGGCGGCGAAGACTCTCGCCAGCGTGGCGGAGCCGTTCCCGATCCGCGGCCGGGAGGTCGCGATCACGACGAGCATCGGAATCGGCTTCTATCCCCGGGACGGAGGGGACCCGGAGTCGTTGATGGCGTGCGCCGACAGGGCGCTCTATCGGGCCAAGGAGACGGGACGGAACCGGTACCGGTTCTGCTCCGCCCTCGAATGACCGGACCGGGGGCACGGATCTTGCGAACTCCCGGAAGGATGGACGGGAAGCGAATCCTCGCGATCGACGACGATGCGGATTTCCGGGAAGGGTTGACCGACGTCCTCGACGAGCTCGGCTACCGGGTGAGGACCGCGTCGAACGGGAAGGAGGCTCTCGAGACCCTGCGCCGCGAGCCCGTCCCGGACGTCATCCTGCTGGACCTGCGGATGCCCGAGATGGACGGACGGGCGTTCCGCCGCGAGCTCGCGGGCGACGAGCGCCTCGCGGAGATCCCGCTCGTGATCGTCTCCGGGTCGCGGGAGGTGGAGGGTGAGGCTCGTTCGCTCGGCGCCGCGGCGGTGCTCCCGAAGCCGTTCGGGATTCAGAAGCTTCTCGAGTCGATCAAGACCGCCACGGAGCATTAGGACCGGCCGGCGCGGGCGAATGCATCGAGCCGACGGGCGCGTGCCGCCCGCGAGACCCTGCGACATACGCCCCGGTATGCCTCGGGATCTCGCGGGCGACCCGCATCCCGTCGGGCTCGCGCCTCGCCGCGCTTCGTCGGCGCTCCTGACTTCCGCGTAATACACGATTATTCGTCGGAATGACGAGGCTACCGTGACGGGGCGTACGGCGCCTCCGAAAGTACGTGGAGGCGCGGCCAGACGTGCCGGAAGGCGGGTTCGGTGGGACCGGCCGGCGGGCGCGGCGTACCGGGGCGTACGTTAAGCCCGCCGGCGGTCCCGCCGGACCCGTATAACGGCGCGTATGGTCCGCGCCTGCTCTCCTACCAGGCGTGTTCCGGGACGATGAGCACGGCCACCCCGCTCGCCGCCATCACCTTCAGCGTCACGTCGTCCCGGGCGGGGGCGGCGCGGAGACGCGGGCCCGGAGCGCCCATCGCGATCATTTCCGCGCCGCACCGCGCTCTCTCGGCGAGGATTCCTTCCGCCGCGGAGTCGGCCGTGCGGAGCGCGAGCTCGCACGGGACGTCCATCGCGCGGAGCGCCGCCAGGCCGCGCTCGAGATGCGCGCGCACGAAGTCCGGCTCTCCCTCGCCGAGCTGGGCGTGGAACAGCGTCACGGCGGCGCCGAGGTTCCTCGCCAGCCAGCCGGCCATCCGGACGACCGTTTTTCCGGGCTCGCCGACGGCCGTGCAGACCAGGATGCGGCGGGGCGAGGGCCACGCACCCGGCACGATCAGCATCGGGGTCGCCGATCGTTCGACGATCCGGAGAAGGGGCGCGCGGGACCGGGCGGCCAGTCCTCCCGCCTCCCGTCCTCCGTCGAGCACGAGCACGTCGTAGACCGACTCGCTCTGCTCGGCGAGGACCTGCGGGACGAGGCGGCCCGCCCGAACTCTCGCGTCGGCGAGCGGCGCGCCGAGCGCGCGGGCGCGTTCGCGGAGCGCGGGGCCGAGTCCCTCGACCCGTTCGGCGTCCTCGGTGACCGCGAGCGCGGTCATCGTGCCGTCGAGCGCGGAGGCGAGCCGCGCCGCCGCGCCGAGGGCGGCGGCGTCGCCTTCGCCGCGATCGACCGCGAGCACCCGCGGGGCCGGACGGTCGAGGATCTTCCACGCGCGGAGACTCACCCAGACGTCGGCGGGAAGCGGACGATCGGGCGCGACGAGGGTCTCGAGCAGGAGGTGCTCCTCGCCGAACACCGGAACCGGGGAGACCTGGCGGATCCGCGGAGCGCGCGGAACCCGGACGCGCACCCGGCGCTGCGCTCCGGCGAAGCTCTCGTCGACGATCGATCCGCGGCCGAACACGGGAACCCCCGGCCCGGGTTCGCTCTCCGTCAGGACGACGTGCTCCGGGCGGCACAGCAGAAGGACCCGGGAACCGCTCTCGTGGGGCACGTCGGGGGGGATCGGCAGCGAGAAAGCCCCGAAGTTCGCGACCCCTTCGTCGGCGCGTCCGACGACGACGGTCCCGGCGCCGAGAAAGGTCGCGACGAAGAGGGTCCGGGGGCGCTCGTAGAGG
>DASTIQ010000246.1 GCA_035717485.1 Thermoanaerobaculia bacterium
GGCGCGAAAGCACCTGCCGCACGAATTCCGCGGAAGGATCCGCGGCGGGAGCGGGCGCTTCGGTTTCGTCGGGAGGCGGCGCCGGGACGAGCGAGACGAAGCGGGGTCGATCCCCGGCGGAGGGAGGCGGCGCCGCCGGCGGGGGCGTGCGGCCGCCGGCGAGCGACTCCTCGAGCGAGCGCAGGCGCGGGAGCTCCGCGAGCTTCAGGAGCGACATCTCCCAGACGATCCAGGGGTCGTTCGCGCGCGCGAGCTGCCGCTCGGTTTCGAGCTGCAGCGAAACGGCGCGGAGAATCGTGTCGTAGGGCGCGAGCGCGGCGAGCTTCGCCGTGCGGTCCTCCGCGGCCTCGCCTTTCTTCCCCCCCGTTCGTCCGGCGGAGGCGACGAGGATCTCGCGGAGCATCGACGTGAACTCGCGCGCGGCGTGCCGCGGGTCGATTCCTTCCTCGCGGGCGCGCTCGACGGCCGCGAGGATCTCGGGACGATCGCCCGAGACGGCGGCCGCGAAGAGAGCTTCGAGCATCGCGCGGTCGACGAACGCGAAGATCTCGGCGCAGCGGCGCTCGTCGACGACGCCGGAGGAGAGGGTGGCGGCCTGCTCGAGGAGCGAAAGCGCGTCGCGGAGGGAGCCGTCGGAGGCGCGGGCGATCTGCGCCGCGGCCCCCGCCGTCACCGAGAACCCCTCGCGCTCGGCGATCGTCCGGAGCCGCTCGACGATCTCGGCGTCGGTCAGCCGGCGGAAAGAGAACTTCTGGCAGCGGGAAACGATCGTCGCCGGGATCTTGTGGAGCTCCGTCGAGGCCAGGATGAAGACGGCGTGCTCGGGAGGCTCCTCGATCGTCTTCAGGAGCGCGTTGAACGCCGCTTTCGACAGCATGTGGACCTCGTCCAGGATCAGCACGCGGTAGCGGTCGCGCTGCGGCGCGTAGCGGAGGATCTCGATCAGGTCCCGCGCGTCTTCGACGCTGTTGTTCGACGCGGCATCGAGCTCGATCGTGTCGAGCGACTCCCCGCGCTGGGCGATCTCGCGGCACGAGGCGCACTCTCCGCAGGGCGTCGGCGTGGGCCCCTTCTCGCAGTTCAGGCACGCGGCGAGGAGCCTCGCCGTCGTCGTCTTCCCGACGCCCCGCGGACCGGTGAAGAGGTAGGCGTGCGCGATGCGCCCCGACTCGATCGCGTGCTCGAGCGTCCGGGCGACGGCTTCCTGACCCACGAGCGTCTCGAAGGTCCGGGGGCGCCATTTTCGGGGGAGCGCGACGTGGTTCACGGCGGATCGAGCCTCAGCTAGATTCCTTCGGCGGACATGAAAGCGCCGAGGCCGACGATGAGTTCAGGCACCCCTGCGGCGCCCGGAGGCATCTCCTGATCGCTGCTTCCTTCCGGACCTGACGAGGTTCGGAGACTTCCGTCGCACAGGACCCGAACTCATCCTCGGCCCCGGCAAGGAATGATTCTACCTCACTCCGGCCGGTTCCGTTTACGGGGCCGGAAAGCCGTCCAGGCGAAGCCGGCGACGAGCACGAACCCGGCGATCAGGTCGGCGTTCCGGAAAACCGGAGCGGGCGCCTCGGGCCAGATCCCGATCGTGTCGCCCCAGGTGAAGACGACGGCAAAGACGAGAACCAGCGCCACGGAGACGAAGACGAGGCGGCGGAGAAAGGGAGATTCCACGGGGGGATATTAACGGGAAGGCGGCGAGGTGGGAACGTCCCGATCGTATGGCGGAGAGTCAGGAATGAGCCGGCACGCGTTCGGCGCTTGGCGAACCCTCGCCGTGTTTCGCTCCTTCTCGTCCGGCTTTCTCTTTTCGGCGTTCTTCTCGTATGGCGGAGAGTCAGGGATGAGCCGTCGCACGGGCGTGCTCGGCGAACCCTGCTCCGTCGCTTCGCTCCCGCCGCTCCGCGGCGCCGCCATTTCGCGCTGCGAAATGGCGGAGAGTCAGGGATTCGAACCCTGGGTACGGTTTCCCGCACACACGCTTTCCAAGCGTGCTCCTTAAGCCACTCGGACAACTCTCCGCGAGCGGCAGGCGCAAAGTATACCGCGGGCTTTTTGGCCATCCGGCGGCTCGCCGCGGGAGCTCGCGAAGCCGGGCCTCGAAGCGGCGGCCCGCTCAAGGCGGCCGCCGGGAATTTCAGCGGCTGGCGACCGTTCCCGGCTCGTCCGGCCGCCGGAAATCGGGATCGCGGAGATAGAGGTACATCACGGCCATCGAGTCCTGGTCCTCTCCCGAGGTGTTGTTGTAGGTCGAAACCAGCTCGTAATGGTGGTCGTGGCGGATCGGAATGCCCTCCGCGCTTTCGAACGTGTCGACGCGGTCGAGGCCGATCCGGTCCGCCGGGTTCTTCGCCCAGCTCTTCCAGACGGTCTTCCCCTCGGTCGCGTCGACGAGCTCGAGCGATTCGGCGAAAGGATGGAGGTGGACGGCGATGAAATGGATCGTCGTGTCGCGCTTCAATCCGAGCATGGCGTCGACCGGCGTGCGGTTGACCTCGCGCCCGGGCCGGACGATCCAATGCCCCGTGAACGTGCGTCCGTAGTCGTCGTGGTACTGGAACGTCGCGGCGTTCTGCCCCGGCAGGCAGCTCGCGCCGCCGTGCTCGGCATGCCGGGGATCCATCCCGAAGCGTCCGTCGGCGCCGGTGAGGAGCTTCAGCCCGAACACCGCATCCTCGTAGAGCGGCAGCATCGCAAACGAGAGGTCGCGATCGCGCACGTACCGGATGCGGGTGCGGTGCCGCACCTTCATGTCGCAGTCGTCGTAGTTCAGGTTCAGGACCTGGGTCGTCAACGACAGCTTCTCGTCGGACCACACCGGAATCCCGAACCCCGCGGGAAATTCGATGTCCATCTGTCCCTGCGACAGCGTGAAGAGCCGGGGATTGACGTCGTGCTTCAGATGGAAACGCCGGATGTACTCCGACGAGTCGAGATCGAGGTTGCTGTGGCACATGAACTGATCGAGCCCCGCCGGATCTCCGGCGTCGCCGACGACGTCGGCCGAATACCCGGTGATCCAGAGGAGCTCGGGCGGACCCGGTTCCATCGCGACGGGCATCGTGCTCTGCGGCCCGGTCATCGATCGGTACTTCTTGTCGATCGTGTAGTAATCGGAAAGCTCCTCGCGGACCTTTTCGAGCGCGGCGATCTGTCGGGCACGAGAAGCCGGAATCCCTTCCTCCCGGGTCGATGTCTCGCCCCCGGCGGCCTGCTCCCGCGCGGTCGGCGCGTCGCTCGGGGCGGCCGAGGGCGGGACAGAGGCGGTCGAGGCGGCAAGGAGGAGAGGAATCAGGAACATGGCGGACCCCCGAAATCGATCATACGGCAGCTCGCGAACAACGGTCCGTACCGCCGCGTCATACAAGCAAGAAAGCGGCCACGCCGAGGACGGCGAAGAACGCGAAGCTCACCCGATGGAATCGAGGCAGGTAGACGGGATCGGGACCCCGCTCGTCCGAGTAGATCTGCCAGCCGAGGAGGTTCGCGAGGGAGGCGACGAGCGTCCCGCAACCGCCCACGTTGACGGCATACAGGAGCGTCTTCCACCGCTCCGCGGCCGAGGGCGCGAGGAGCACGGCCGCGGGAACGTTCGAGATGGCCTGCGAGAACACGGCCCCGGCGAGATAGAGCCGCGGCCCCGGAGCGAGCGGGATCGAGGCGAAGAGCCGCCCGAAATCCAGCGCGGAGATCGCGGCCACGTCGATGAACACGAAGAAGAAGAGCGGGACGATCGCGAGCGACGCCGCGTTGCCGCGGCGGCCCGGCAGCAGGAGCCACCCGAACGCGGCGACGCCGAGAGCGGCGAGCGGAGGAACGAAACCGGTGATCGACAGCAGGACGAGGAGGATCCCGGCCCCTCCCACCGCCGCGGCCGCGGGCGCGATCGGCGGCACGGCGCGCTCGATCGGCACGATCGCGCGTGCCGGCTCCAGGATCAAGATCGCCGCCCCGAGAGCGCCGGCCGCGGCGGCGCCGAACGGCGTCATCGCCGACAGAAACCGGCCGATCGTCATCCCGGAACGGTGCAGCAGGAAGAGATTCTGCGGGTTTCCGATCGGCGACACGCATCCGAGGACGTTGGCCGCCGTGATCTCGAGGATCACCGCGTTCCGGACCCGGAAGTCGGAGAAACGCGA
>DASTIQ010000247.1 GCA_035717485.1 Thermoanaerobaculia bacterium
GGCGCTGCGGCCGCGGCCGTGAGAGAGGCGCGGTGGCGCGCCCTGGCGCAACGCGAGCTCGCCGGCGAAGTGGTTCTCGGGACCATCCGTCCGGAAGACCTCGAGGCGCTCGTCTCGGGCCGCCGGTTCCGGCGCGACTGGCTCCCGGGAACCTCCGAGCGCCGGGTTTTCCGGCGGTTCGCGAGGCGTCTCGCGCGCGCGAAGCGGGCTCAGGCCCGCGCCGCGTCGACGCGCCGGAAGCTCCTGCAGGTCCAGATCCTGACCCTTCGGACCCGTCTGCGCGGCGCCGTGTCCACCCTGGCCGCGCGGGAGGGTCTCGACTGAAGGGAGATCAGACCTCGAGCCGGTCTCCCGGCCGGGCGACGAGGGCGTAGAGCACCGGCATCTGGAAGACCGAGAGCAGCAGGCGCGAGATCAGGCCTCCGACGATCACGAGCGCGAACGGCCTCTGCGAATCCGACCCGATCCCCGTCGACAGGGCTGCCGGGAGGAGGCCGAACGCCGCGACCAGAGCGGTCATCATGATCGGGCGCAGTCTCAGCAGGGCGGCTTCCCGCGTCGCTTCGCGGATCCCCATTCCCGCGTCGCGCCGGAGCTCGTTCGCGTACGAAACGTAGATCACGGCCGTCTGGACCGACACTCCGAAGAGCGCGAGAAAGCCGATCCCGGAGGAGACGGAGAAGGGCGTGCCCGTCGCCCAGAGCGCGACCAGCCCCCCGACCGGCGAGGACAGGAGGACGGCCGCCACCGTGATGATCGGGAACTTGAAGTTGCTGTAGAGGGCGAAGAGGATGAGGAAGATGAGGAAGAGCGTCGACGGGAGCACGAGCTTCATCTGCCGGCGGGACGCCGTGTAGTCGCGATACTCGCCCCCCCAGACGAGGCGGTACCCCGGCGGAAGGCGGAGGGCCTCCCCGATGCGGGCCTGGGCGTCCTCGACGGCGCTCGCGAGATCCCGACCCGCGACCGAGTACTGCACCCCGATGTAGCGCGAATTGTCCTCGCGGTAGATGAACGAAGCGCCGCTGGCGATCCGGATGTCCGCAAGCTCCTTGAGAGGCACCTGCGGCCCCCCCGGCGTCGCGACGAGGATGTCCCCGATCTCCTCCGCGTTCTGGCGGAAGCGGGGCTCCAGCCGCACGACGAGGTCGAAGAGCTTCTCTCCCTGGACGACCTGGGTCGCCGCCGTCCCCCCGACCGCGGCCTCGATCAGGTCGTTCACGTCCGCGACGTTGACCCCGTAGCGGGCGATCTTCGCCCGGTCGATCGTGATGGTCAGGCTCGGCTGCCCGAGCTCCTGCGCGATGCTCACGTCCCGGATGCCGCGGGTCTCCTCGAGGACGTGCTTGATCTCCTTCGCCTTCGCTTCGAGGACCGCGAGATCGGGGCCGAAGACCTTGACGGCGAGCGCGCTCTTCAAACCGGTCTCGGCCTCGTCGACCGCGTCCTCCGCCGGCTGGGTGTAGTTGAAGATGATCCCGGGGAAGGCCGAGAGCTTCCGGTCGATCGCCGCGATCAGCTCCGGCTTCGTCCGCCTCCCGGACTTCCACTCCCGATACGGACGCAGGCCGACGTAGAACTCGGCGTTGAAGAAGCCCGTCGGGTCCGTCCCGTCGTCGGGTCTTCCGTGCTCGGATCCGACGTCGGTCACTTCGGGGAAAGATCGGAGGATCGCGCGGATCTGCGGCGTGATCTTCGCGGACTCCTCGAAGGAGATCGTGTAGGGCATCGTGGCGCGCACCCAGAGCGCGCCCTCGTCGAGTTTCGGCATGAATTCCGCGCCGATCGACGGGATCAGCAGGAGCGAGGCCGCCAGGATCGCGACCGAGATGCCGGTCGTCGCCCGCGGGTGGGCGAGGCACCGGTCGAGGACTCGCCCGTACGTCCGCTTGATCGCCTCCATCACGGCATTGCGGCGCTCGCGGACGCCGCGCCGCAGCGCCCAGGAGCAGAGCGCGGGGAGGAGCGTGAGGGTCAGGACGAGGGCGCCGACGAGGGCGAAGATCGTCGTGTCCGCCATCGGCTTGAAGAGAAGACCCGACGGTCCGGTGAGGACGTAGATCGGGAGGAAGCCCGCCACGATGACCGCGACGGCGTAGAAGATCGGCCGGTCGACCTCCGCCGCGGCCTCCGCGATCACTTCCAGGATCCGGAAGGGGCGGCCCTCGCGCATCGCGACCCGTCGGAAGATGTTCTCGACCATGACGACACCGCCGTCGACGAGGATGCCGAAGTCGATCGCGCCGATCGACAGGAGATTCGCCGGGACGTGGCGGAGGTCGAGGCAGATGAAGGCGAAGAGGAGCGACAGGGGGATCGTGACCGCGACGATCAGGCCGGTGCGCACGTCGTACAGGAAGAAGACGAGGATCAGGATCACGAAAACCATTCCGCGGAGGAGGTTGTCCTCGACGGTCCGGGTCGTGAGCGCGATCAGGTCGCGGCGGTCGTAGAAGGGACGGATCCGGACGTCCTTCGGGAGAATCGACGTGTTCAGCTCGCGGGTTTTCGCCTCGACTCTCCGGAGAACGACCTGGGCCTGCTCCCCCTTGCGCATGAGAATGACGCCCTCGACGGCGTCCTTCTGGTCGTCGAACCCGAACTGGCCGAGACGCGGAGCGATTCCGATCTCGACCCGCGCGACGTCCCGCACGAGCACGGGAACTCCGTTGTGGACGGCGAGGACGACGTTTCCGATGTCGTCCGGCGTTCGGAGCCGGCCGAGGCCGCGGACGTAGTAGAACTGGCCGCCCTGCGAATAGAAGCCGCCCCCGGCGTTCCCGTTGTTGGCCGCGAGCGCCGAGACCACGGCGGGTACCGAGAGTCCGGCTCCGGCGATTTTCGCGGGATCGAGCAGGACGTGGTACTGCATCGTCTGCCCGCCGAGGCCCGAGTCGTCCGCGACCCCGGGCACGGACTTGAACTGCCGCTCGACGATCCAGTCCTCGATGGTCTTCAGCTCCATCGGCGACCGGTCGGGGCTCTCCAGCACGTACCGGTAGATCAGGCCCGAAGGGGAGAAGAGCGGGGCGACCGAGGGCGACACCCCGTCCGGGAGCCCGAGATCGGGGATCCTCTCGAAGACCTGCTGGCGCGCGAAGTTGTTGTCGGTCCCGGTCTGGAACGTCAGGCGCACGTCGGAGAGTCCGTAGAGCGAGATCGAGCGGATCGTCGTCATCGCCGGGATGCCGTTCATCTCGACCTCGACCGGGACGGTGATGAGCCGTTCGACCTCCTCGGCCGCCTTGCCCGGCCACTGCGTGATGATTTCGACCATCGGCGGAGAGAGGTCGGGATAAGCGTCGACGGGCAGCCGGGTGAACGACCACACGCCGGCCGCGGCGAGCACGAGCGCGAGGAAGAGGACGAGGAAGCGCTGGCGGAGCGCCGAGGAAACGACCCGGTTGATCACCGAGGCCGTCCGGGGCGGATTCTCCGGCGGGGGAAGGCCGGCTTCGCTCACTGGCTTTCCGCGAACTGCATGAAGAGCGCGCCCTCGACGACGACCCGGTCTCCCGCCCGAACGCCGGAGCGCGCTTCGATCCGGTCGCCCTCGCGGGAGCCGAGGTCGATCCGCCGCCGGAGGAAGGACCCGCCGGCCGCCTCGACGTAGACGAACGGGAGGTTCTCGTCGTCCCGAAGGACGGCCGAGGCCGGGAGCAGCACGCCCCGGCTCTCGCGGGGGGAGTGGATCGCGACGCGCACGTACTGGTCCTTCTTGAGGAGCCCGCTCGGATTCCGGAGGACGACGCGCACGCCGATCGCGCGCGTCGAGGGGTCGACGAGCGAGGCGACGTATTCGACCGTCCCTCCCATCGGCGCCTCCGCCGAACCCGCGGAGACGTCGGCCGCGGCGCCGACGGAGACGAACGGCACGTCCTGTTCGAAGACGTTGGCGATCACCCAGACGCGCGAGAGATCGGCGATCGTGAAGCAGGCCGTCGTGCCGGCCTGCAGGAGCTGGCCGGGGGAGATGAGCCGCTCGACGACGGTTCCCGCGATCGGGGACCGGATGACGGCGTGGGGAGATTCCGCGGCACGACCCTCCTGGAGCGCCCGGACCGTGGCTTCGGGAATGCCGATCGACCGCAGCTGGGCGAGGGAGGCGTCGCGGTCGGCTTCCGCCGAGAGGGCTTCCGTTTCGGCCTGCTGCATTTCGCGGCGCGAGATCCCGCCCGCGTCGAAGAGCTTCTTGTCGAGGTCGGCGATCCGGCGGAGGTTCGCCGCCGACGCCGCCGACTTCCGGTATCCTGAAACGGCGGAGGCGAAATCGGGAGACGTGACTTCGGCGAGCGCCTGCCCCGCCGACACCCGGGTCCCGGGCGGCGTCAGGACGCGGGCGACGGGTCCCGAGATCCCGGCGATCACCTGCGTCGAAGCGTTCTGATCGAACGCGACGGTCCCGGTCGACTCGATCGTCCGGTGGAACGGGGCTTCGCGGACTTCCTGGACGGTGATCCGGCTCCGCTGCTCCGGGGTGAGCGAAAGGCCGGAGGGTGCCGCGGCGGAGGCCGGAGCGGGGGGCGGTGCGCCTCGGCGGGCGCAGGCCGCGGCGAGGAAGACCGCGCCCGCGAGGGCGATGCGGGCGGTCCGGGCGTCAGGGAACATTCGAGTCTCCTTGCGAAGCGGAAGGGACGTAGTCCCCCACCGCGAGGTCGAGCTGGGCGGCGGCGTCGTTGGCGGCCCCGAGCGCCTGCGTGAGCTGAGAGGTGGCGGCGAGCAGCGCGGAACGGGCGTTGATCAGGTCGACGGCGGAAGACCCCCCCAGGGCGTAGCTCTCGGAGGCGACGTGGAAAGCGTCGTTGGCCTGCGGCAACAGCTCGTCGCGGATCCAGACCGCCTGCCGGCGCGCCGAGTCGGCGGCCGCCCAGGCCGTCCGGACGTCGAGCTCGACCTGCGCCCGCGTGACCGTCTCGTCGGCGGCGAGCTCCGCCTGGCGGGCTTCGGCCGCCGCGACGTCCCCCTTCTCGTGCTGCCAGAAGAAGAGCGGTACGGCGATCGCTCCCGAAGTCGAATACGCCGCCGGAAAGCCTTCCGTGTGATTCCGGAAGAGCGAGATGTTCAGATCGGGGAACCAGAACTCGCGGGCCAGCTTCGCCGCGAATCGCGCGCCTTCCCGCTGGGCGACGATCGACGCGATCTCCGGGCGATGCGCCACCGCGCGGGCGAGGAGATCGCCGACCTCCGCCGGCGCGGGCGGGACCTCGAGCTTGCCCGCGGGCTCGATCGGAGCGCCGGGGGGGCGCGCCAGCAGGCGGTTCAGGGAGGCCCGCGCGGTCATGAGCGTCCTCTCGTCGGCGATCGTCTGGTTCCTCGCCTGCGCGAAGGCGACCTTCGCCTGCAGCACGTCGAGGCGGGCGACCGTTCCCGCGTCGAAGCGCGCCTGGGTCTTGGCGAGCACGTCCTGCGATATCCGTTCGGCCTCGCGGTCGTTCTCGAGCTGCGCCTCCGCGACCATGAGCGCGTCGAAGGCGGTCGCGGTCTGCGAGGCGATCTGCTGCCTCAGTTGCGTCCAGGAGAGCTCCGCCGCGCGGAGGGCCGCTCCCGAGACGCGGCGGTTCAGCCGGAACTTGTCGGGAAACGGGATCGTGAGACTCGCGCCGACGTCGCGCGTCTGCGCCGAGCCGAAATTCCCGAGGCTCGACTGCTGCTCGTACGTCCACGCGAAGGCCGGGTCCGGAAAGGCCGTGGCCTGGGCGATCCCGGCCCGCGCCTGTTCGACCTGGGCGCGCGCCGCGGCGATCTGCGGGTTCCGCGCGAGAGCCTCGGCCACCGCGTCCGGACGCGAGACGCGCGCGACGTCTTCGGCCGCCGCCGGGGGCGAGACGAGCGCGGCGAAGCCGGACGCGGCGAGCGCGGCGACACGGAACAACCGGAAGAAACACGGAACGAGCCCCGACCGCAAGGCGACCTCCTCTCGAAATGTGGAAGAGACGGGGAAGAGGGGATCAGGCGGCCGGGGGAGGGCGGCTCTCGACGGAGGCGCGCGGAGCGACGAACGGGCGGGCGGGAATCGGGGAAGCCAGGCGTTCGGCGAGCGCGAGGGTTCCCACCGGCGGAGCGAATGCCGAAGCCACGCTGACGAGGCCGTCGAGGGCGCACGCGGGGCAGCTGTCGCCGCCGGGAAGCGCCGACGGGACCGCGACCCGGGATTCCGAAGCGGCGCGCCCGAGGTCGTTGTCCGCCGCGGAATGGAAGGAGACCGCCACCAGCAGGAACAGCATCGTTCCGAGGAGCGCGAAGGCCTTCCGCCGGCGGATGGTGGTGGTCCTCATCGGGCGCAGGTTAGCAGATCCGGCCGGAAATTCCAACGGGAGAGCGAAAAAAAGCCCGGCCCGCAAGCGCGGGCCGGGCCGACTTTCAGCCGGAGGAGGGACGAGCCCTACTCGATCGAGATCTTCGTCGCGAGGATGCTTCCGTCGGTTTGGAGCGTGCCCTGGACTTCGACACTCATTCCATCCGCCAGGTCGGCGAACGTCATGGCGTTGTGGTCCTGCTGGATGACGGTGCTGGAATTGACATCGATCGTGACCGTGCTCGCGTCCTCGAGCGTGAGAACGAAGGTCTGGGTTCCGCTGTCCGGCGCCCCGGTGATCGTGCCGGACACCTCGACGTCTTCGACCTCGGGCGGCTCGAAGCTCACCTTGCAGGCCACGATGCTGCCGTCAGTCTGGAGCGTGCCCTCGATTTCGACGGCATCCCCGTCCGCGACGTCGGCACAGGCGGCCGGAGTGTGATGCGGCCCGAAGTACTGCGTGGTGTCGGTCAGCGTGACGTCGACGTCGCCGGAGCCGGTCGTCACGACCATCGTGCCGGCGCCGCAGTCGGGCGTTCCGCTGACGGTTCCGGAGATTTCGTCCTGGCAGGAATCCGGCGCTTCGATGTTGACGTTCGCGGCGAGAACGGACGTGTCGCCCTGCGTCCCGCAGACCTCGACGGTGTCTCCGAGCTGGATCTGGTCGCAGGTCGACGCCGTGTGGCCCTTCGTGAAGAACTGCGTGTTCGTGTCGAACGTGACGTCGATGTCGCCCGAATCGGTCGTGACGGTCATCGTGTTCGCGCCGCAGTCGATCGCGCTCACGGTTCCCTGGACCTCGGTATCGCACTCCGTTCCGGAGCCGCCCTGCGAGCCGCCGCCTCCGTTGTTCTGGACGAAGATGACGAACGCGAGATATCCGCCCCCGTCCTGCGGCGCGGCCTTGACGTGAATTCGGGCACCGACGGCGATCTGGTCGGCGGTCATCACCGTCCACCCGTGGCGGATGATCGTCGTGTCCTGGAGCGTGACCACGACCGGGCCGAGCTGGTCGTCGGTCAGCGAGATCGTTCCCCCGATCGTGTCGACGCCGGTAACCGTTCCCTCGAGCTCCGCGCCGTCGTGGCCGCGCCCGTCCGCGGGAGCGAGGCCGAGATGGCCGAGGGAAGGCGCCGTGATCCGGACGTGGCCACGGTCGGCGCGGGCGGGGCCGACCGCGACCGCGGAGAGAAAGAGGAGACAGAGGCCAATTGGGGAGAATCGGAACCGAAAACGCATGGAAGGTCCTCCTCGCGATTAGGCTCCGGAGGACTCTGCAACACCCTTTCGGGGAATTCCGAGCAAGGGGATTTCAGAAACCCTCGGACGCCTGCGGGGATTGTAGCAAATCCCCCGCCACGTCAACCGGCCTTCACGAAGAGCGAGACGCCGAGGAGGATGGCGAAACCGACGACGGTCGAGAGCGCGACCGGAATTCCGGAACCGGTCCGATGAGCCTCGGGAAGGAGGTGAGCGGCCCCGAGGTACAGGAAGAAACCCCCGAAGAGCCCGAGCGCGGGAGCGAGCAGGGCGGGCGGAAACTTCCAGAGGAGCGTCGAGGCGGCGCCGAGACACGGCGCCGCGGCGTCGGCGACGAGCCAGGCGTTCGCGCGGGAATCGCTCTTTTCCTTCAGCAGCATCGCCGTGTTCAGGCCGTCCGAGAAGTCGTGCGCGATCACGGCGGCGGCGACCGCGGCGCCCGCCGAAGAGGACACCTGGAAGCCCACGCCGATCGCGGCCCCGTCGAAGAAGCTGTGGATGGTCACCGCGAGCGCGCCGAGATCCCCGGCGTGCGAGTGCCCGGGCTCTCCGTAGTTCGGTTCGGGATGCGAGTGGAAGGCGAGGAATTTCTCGAGGAGATGGAACACGAGGAAGCCCCCGGCGGCGAACCCCGTGACGAGGACGGGCCGCCGCCCGAGCGACTCCGCGATCGCCAGCCCTTCGGGCAGGAGGTCGAAGAGGGCGGCGCCGAGCAGCATTCCGGCGGCGAGCCCGAGTACGAGATGGAGCCGTCTTCCCGAGCGGCGCCCCACGATTCCGCCCGCCATCGTCGAGAAGAAGGTCAGCAGCGCGAGGAAGACGGCCATTCGTGCGGGATCATACGTCGGAGAATCTTCGTCTTCGGAGTTCTCGGGAACGGCCGAGGTGACAATCCACGTCAGCTCCGGAACCGTTCGGCGCGAATTTCCGGCCGCCGCGGAAGGAAGAACGGATTTTCGCGGGACGGCGGTCAGTCGCCGGGCTCCGATTCGGCCGCCGTACGCTCGAGCGCGCCGATGCCCCGGGCGAGCACCTCTTCGAGCTTCGCGGCCGGGACGGGGCGGCAGAGGAGGAACCCCTGGGCGTGGTCGCACCGGTGGCGCCGCAGGAAGGCGAGCTGGCTTTCCGTTTCCACCCCCTCGGCGGTGACCGTGAGCTTCATGCCGTGGGCGAGCACGATCACCGCGCGGGAGATCGCGGCGTCGTCGACGCTCGTGTCGATGTCCCGGAGAAACGCGCGGTCGAGCTTCAGCGTGTCGATCGGAAGCCGCTTCAGCATTCCGAGGGAGGAGTAGCCGGTTCCGAAGTCGTCCATGCTGATGCGCACGCCGAGCTGCCGGACCGCGTAGAGCACCGCGAGGCTCTCGTCGGGGTTGTTCATCGCGACGCTCTCGGTGATCTCCATCTCGAGGTCCGAGGGTTCCACGCCGGCGTCCCGCAGGGCGCGGCCGATGTCGCCGGGAAGGGTCGGGATCGCGAGGAGGCGCGTCGAGAAATTGATCGCCACCCGCGGCGGGCGCCGCCCGGCGTCGCGCCAGCGTCGGATCTGCCCGGCGGCGGTCGCGAGCACCCAGGCCCCGAGGGGAACGATCAACCCGGTCTCCTCGGCGAGCGGGATGAAATCGGTGGGGAGGACGAGGCCGCGATCCGGATGCTGCCATCGCACGAGGGCTTCCACGGCCACCGTCTCCCCCGTCGCGAGATCGACGATCGGCTGGTAATGGAGCCTCAGCTCCCCGTTCTCGACCGCGCGGCGGAGACCGGTCTCGAGGGCCAGCCGGTTGACCGAGCGCTCGTTCAGGACCGGCGTGAAGAGCTGGAAGTTGTCCCGGCCCTGTTCCTTCGCGCGGTACATCGCCGTGTCCGCGTTCTTGATCAGCGTCTCGCCCGAGTCCCCGTCGCTCGGGAAGACGCTGATCCCGAGGCTCGTCGTGACGAAGAGCTCCTCGTCCCCGATCCGGAAGGGGAGGCGGATCCCGGAGACGATCTTCTCGCCGATCCTTGCGGCGTCTTCGACGTTCTTCAGGTCCGAGAGCACGACGACGAATTCGTCGCCGCCCAGCCGGGCGACGGTGTCCCCCTGGCGCACGACGCTCGTCAGACGCTCGCCGACGCGCTGCAGGAGCCGATCCCCCATCGGATGGCCGAGGCTGTCGTTGACCACCTTGAAACGGTCGAGGTCCAGGAACAGGACGGCGATCGATCTCGCATCGTGGCGCGCGCGGGAGATCGCGATCTCGAGGCGGTCCTGGAGCAGCGCGTGGTTCGGAAGTCCCGTCAGCGCGTCGTGGTAGGCGAGATGTTCGATCCTCTCCTGCGCCCGGCGGCGCTCGGTGATGTCCTCCGCGGTTCCCGCCAGACCGATGACCCGGCGGCCGGCGACCAGCGGCGCGATCGAGAAGGTGATCGGCGCGAGAGACCCGTCCCGGCGGACGAGATCGGTCTCGAAGAGCGAGACGAGCACGCGGTCGCGGGCCGCCTTCCGGAACTGCGCGCGGACCTCGGCCAGGCGCGAGAAGGGAATCAGGCGCTCCGCCGGAAAACCGATCAACTCCTCCGTCGCGTACCCCGTGATCTCGCACGCGCGCCGGTTCACGAGCGTGAAACGGCCGCGCCGATCGAGCGCGAAAATCGCGTTCGTCGCGCTCTCGAGCACCCGCTCGCGGAACTGGTCGGCGTCGCGCAGCGCCTCGGAGGCGCGCCGGCGGGCGATCGCCGACGCGATGTGCCGGGAGACGAACATCAGGATGTCGCGGTCCTTTTCGCGGAACCGACGTTCGGGCGAGTAGCTCTGGACGACGAGCGCGCCGAAGACTCCCCCTTCCGTGCGGAGGGGGGCGCCGAGCCAGTCGATCGAGGGCGCGCAGCGGGGCGCGACCGCGCCCCGCTGGACGAGGGCGTCGAACTGCTCGGGAGAGGCGAGCAGCGGCTCGCCGGTCGCGATGACGTAGTCCGTGAGGCCCCCGGAGGCTCCCGCGGGAGGCGCCGTCTCCGCCTCGTCGGCGAAGTAGGGAAAGGTCAGCCGGCCCGTCGCCCGGTCCCGGAGCGCCACGTAGAAATTGCGGGCGTCCATGAGTTCTCCGACGATCCGGTGGATGGCCGCGTAGAAGTGCGGCAGGTCTTCCACCGAGGAGGCGGTTTCCGCGATGCGGTAGAGCGCGGACTGGAGCCGTTCCGCTTCCCGGCGCTCCGTGATGTCCCGGCCGATCCCGATCAGGCCGACGACCTCGCCCTTCTCGTCTCGGATCGGGGACGTCACGAGCTCGACGGGGATCTCCCGCCCGTCGCGGGCGACCGTGACGACCTCGCCCTTCCACCCCGACCGGCGGCTCCCGCGGAGGATCTCGGCGGCCTGCGAGTCCGGGGTTCTCGGCGACCAGAGCGTGGTCACGCGCCGGCCGAGAACCTCCTCGGCCCGGTATCCGTAGGTGTCGAGGAACGCGGCGTTGACGAAGAGGAGCCGATCGTCGAGGTCGGTGATCCGGACGAGGTCGGAAACGCTCCGCATCGAGTCCTGCAGCAGGCGGAGCTCGCGCTGCGTCCGGTTCCGTTCCGTGAAGTCCCGGAAATTGACGACGAACGCGTCGACGCCGGGCTCGCCGAAGCGGTTCGTGCCGCTCCCCTCGATCTCCCGCCACGAGCCGTCCCGGTGCCGGACCCGGAATTCCGCGACGGCGGTGCGGCCGGGATGCTCCATCAGGTCGGCGAACAGCGCCCGCGCGTTCTGGAGGTCGTCGTCGTGGATCAGCGAGAACGCGTCGCGTCCGACGAGCTCGGCGGGGCGATAGCCGAGGAGCCGTTCGTGAGACGCGCTCGCGAACAGGAAGTGTCCGCCCCGGTCGAGGAGGGCGATGCCGTCCGTGCTGTTCTCGACGAGCGCCCGGAAGAGCTCGCCGCCGCTCGCAGGGGGCGGAAGGGGACCGGAGTTCATGCTCGAGCGGTCATCTTCCCATCGGGGTCAGTGGCGAACAAGAGGCGCGCACTCGGCGGGCTCCCGGACCTCGATCTGGATCGTCGCGTGCTCGACGTGGTGGTCGGCCCGGAGCCTCTCTTCGACCTTCCGGAGGACGGCGGATCCGTCCGTCCCGGGGGCGACCGCGACGTGGACGCTGGCGCAGTGCACGCCGGACGTGAGCGTCCAGACGTGCAGGTCGTGCACCGACAGGACTCCCGGAAGCTCCCGCAGGCCCAGAGTGAGCCCCGGCTGGTCGACCTCGGCCGGCGCGCCCTCGAGCAGGATGTGGGCGGATTGCCGGAGGAGGGAGACGGTCCGCGGGAGGATGAACACCGCGATCGCGGCCGAGAGGGCCGGGTCGATCCACGCCTCGTGCGTCGCCGCGATCGCGACGGCCCCCAGGACCACCGCGGCGGCCGCGAGCGCGTCGGCCGCGACCTCCAGGTAGGCGCCCTTGACGTTGAGGCTCTCGTTGCGGTGGGAATGGAGGAGGCGGACGGAGAGGATGTTGCCCGCGAGCGCGACCGCGCCGAAGACGAGCATCGGAAGCGGCGCGACGTCCGCCGGGTGCTCGAGCCGCCGCCAGGCTTCCCAGAGGATCGCGCCGCAGATGACGAGGAGGACCTGCGCGTTGATGAACGCGGCGAGGATCTCGGCACGGTAGAGGCCGAAGGTGTGCCGCGCGCTCGCGCCCCGTTCCGCGATCCGGACCGCGATGTAGGAGAGGGAGAGGGCGGCCGCGTCGGTCAGCACGTGGCCGGCGTCTGCCCAGAGCGCGAGGCTGTGCGCGATCGCGCCCCCGACCGCCTCGACCGCGAAGAGGACGCCGGAGACGGCGAGCGCCCCTCCGAGGCGGCGGCGGGTCTCGGCGCGGGATTCGGGCCCCATCGGCCGGATTATCCCCCGGCGCCGCCGCCGTCCCCCGCTCCGTCCCCTCGCGGCGCGGAGCGAATATGATCGGCCGATGGACGTGACCGAGCCGAAGAAGAGCCGGGGGACCGGCGACGAAGAGGCGTTCGCCGAGATCCTCGCCCGTTCCGCGGAGGACGTCGAGTCGCTGTTCTCGATCACCCGGGAAATGAAGAAGCGCGGCGAGAAGGAGAAACCGCGGGCTCTGCTGGCCCGCCTGGCCGCCGCGCAGGAGGAGCAGGGACTCTACCGCGCGCGGCTGGAGACTCTCCTCGAGATCGCCCGCGCGTTCCCGAACAAGGCGGCGTCTCCCGAGGAGATCGCGGACGCGTTCCGGTTCGCCTGGCCCGACCATCCGTCGCTGGAGGTCCTGATCGCGCATTTCCTCCCGGCACGGGCCAACGTCGTCGACGCCGCGGAGCGCCTCCGCCGATGGGTCCGGTTCGCGCCGGGGGACGTCTATTTCTTCGCCGGGCACGGGGCGGGCCGCGTCGTCGAGCTTTCTCCCGCGATCGACGCCGTGCGCTTCGAATTCGAGGGGGGAGAGAAACTCTCGCTTCCCCCCGGGGCGGCCGCGAAGAACCTCGTCCCGCTTCCTCCCGGAGACTTCCGGCGGGACCGGCTCGAGGACCGCGCGGCTCTCCGGGAGCGGTCGCTCGCGGATCCCGCGGGCGCCGTCCGGCACCTGATCGAGAGCATGGGGCGGCCGGTCACCGCGGCCGAGATCAAGGACGCGTTCGCGAGCGTCGTGCCCGCGGAGCGGTGGACGTCCTTCTGGAACGCCGCCCGCAAGCACCCCCAGCTCGTCGTCTCGGGGACCGGGAAGAACGCCGGATACCAGTGGCGCGCCTCGGCGGAAGCCGCGAGCGACTCCGTGCGGGAGGAGTTCACGGCCGCCCCGGTGGCGCGGCGGCTGGAGATCGCCCGCAAGAACGTTCGCCGCCCCGAGCTCCTCTCGTACTTCGCGGAGTCGCTCGCGGGAGAGGGATGGCGGGAGGCGACCCCGGCGGAGCGTCTCGAGATCGCCCTCTTCCTCGAGGAGGGGAAGAGCGGCGTCGCCGCGCCCGTCGCCGCGGCGGATCTGGCCAACGCGCCCGGCGGAGCCGAGGTCTCGCGCGCGCTGCCCGATCCCGCGCTTCGCTGGAAGGCGTACCGCGCAATCCGCGAACGCGACCCGCGATGGAGCGAAGTCTTCGCGGAGCTCTTCGCGGGAGAAGACGACGCCCGCACGCTCGCGGCGATCGACGGCGCGCTCGCCGAGGGGGCGCCCGCCGTCCGCGAAGCGCTCGCCGCCCGGATCGCCGCGAACCCGCGAACCGCGCCGCGCGCGTTCCTCTGGCTGGCGGAGAAACGCGCGGAGCTGCCGCACGCCGCCGCTCTCTTCGGCCCGCCGACGCTCTTCGCGCTCCTCGAGGCGCTCCGCCTTCCGGAGTTCGCGCCGCACCGCGCAAAGCTGAAGACGATGTTCGACCGCGGCGGGCTGGCGCTCGAGCTCGTCGCCCGCGTGGCGGACGAAGACGAGGCGAGGAGGCTCCTCACCACCGCCGAGCGCGCGCCCGGGCTCGAGGAGTTCCGGCGCGACGACCTGAAGCAGGCGGTCCACCGCCGGTTCCCGGATCTTCGGGGGCCGCGCGTCGAGCCCTTGTACGTCACGCCCGAATCCCTGGAAGCGCGCCGTGCCGAGCTCGAGCAGCTCCTGACCGTCGAGATGCCGAAGAACGGCCGGGCGATCCAGGAAGCGGCGGCGATGGGGGACCTCCGGGAGAATTTCGAGTACCACTCGGCGCGGGCCCGGCAGGAGTTCCTCGCGGCGCGCGTCGCCACTCTGCGAGGCGACCTCGCGCGCGCCCGGCCGCTCGATCCGGCGCGCGTCGACACGTCGGAAGTCCGCGTCGGAACGCGAGTCGTGCTCACCGCCGGGGAACGCTCGCGGGAAGCCGCGGTTCTCGGGCCCTGGGATTCGCGGCCCGAGGAGGGCATCTATTCGTACCAGTCCGAATTCGCCCAGAAACTCCTCGGAAACAAGCCCGGGGACGCCGTCCTCCTCGACGGCGAAGAGTGGAGAATCGGGGCGATCCGCCCTTGGCGGGAGACCTGAAGATCGCGGCCGCGGCGCTCGCCGGCGCCGCGTTCCTGGCCGTCCCGGTACGCGCGGAGACGCCCGTCACCGCCTTTCCCGCGGCGGCGGATTCCGCGGAATGGACGACGCTTCTGTCGAAGTACGTCGACGGGCGAGGACTCGTCGCGTACGCGGACTGGAGGGGCGACGCCGAGGACCGAAAGCGGCTCCGCGAGGTGATCGCGGGCTTCGCCGAGGCCGCGCCGCCGCCTCCCCCCGACGCGAGGCTCGCGTCGCTCTTCAACGCGTACAACGCGTTCATCATCGAGACCGTGCTCGACCGCTATCCCGTGGCCTCGATTCGAGCCATCCCCGGGGCGTTCACCGCCGAAACTCACCGCTTCGGCGGACGCCTCTGCTCGCTCGACGAGATCGAGCACGCCGCGGTCGCCCTCGGGGGCTATCGCGCGCACGCCGCGATGGTCTGCGCCTCGCGCTCCTGCCCGCCCCTCGACCGCCGCGCGTTCGCGGCGGAAGGACTGTCGAGACGGCTGGACGAGCGGATGCGGGCGTGGCTCGCGCGGCCCGATCTCTGGCAGTTCGAGCCCGCGGAGAATCTCGTGCGGGCGCCCCGGTACCTGGACTGGTATCGCGGGGATTTCGAGCGAGCCGGAATCCCGCGCCTGCTGTCGGAATACGCGCCCGCGCGTTTCCGCGGGTGGCTCGCCCGCGGCGCTTTTCGCCTCGAATATCTCGACTATGATTGGAGCCTGAACGACCGGACGGCGGGGCGCGGCCGGGAATAGAAGGAGCCGCTTCCGCGTTTTCCGGCATGGAGGATTCGGAATGTCTGAAAAGGTCCGGGAAGTTTCCGACGATTCGTTCGAGACCGAGGTCGTGAAGAGCGCGACCCCCGTCTTCGTGGATTTCTGGGCGCCGTGGTGCGGGCCGTGCCGTTCGGTCGCCCCGATCGTCGAGGAGCTCGCCAGCCAGTACGACGGCAAGGTCAAGATGGCGAAGATCAACGTCGACGACTCGCCCGAGGTCGCGCAGAAGTTCATGGTCACTTCGATCCCGACGTTCATCCTGTTCAAGAACGGCGAGGCCGCGGACCGGACGATGGGAGCGATGCCGAAAGGGCAGTTCCAGCAGTTCATCGACCGCAACCTCTGATCCGCGGCCGTCCCCGGTCGTCCCGCGCCCGCCGCCCCGGCGGGCGTTTTGTTATCCTCCCGGCGAAAGCCGCCCGTGACGCATCCGCTTCTGGCCACTCACGCGATCGCCGCGGTCGAGCACTACCTCGAGCGCGAGACGGTGGTCGGAGTGTTCGTCCTCCTCTTCGTCGGGGCGTTCGGCCCGAGCCCGCCCGAAGAGTCGATCCTGCTGCTCGCCGGGTACGTCGTGTACCAGGATCTCGCGCGGTTCTGGCCGATCGTCGTCTCGGCGCTCGTCGCCGCCGTGATGGGCGACACCGCGCTCTACGGAATCGGCCGGCTCCTCGGGGGGAACCTCGAGAAGCGGCCCTGGCTCGCGAAGATCTTCCGGAAGGAAAAGATCGAGGCCGTCAAGCAGCGGTTCCGGCGGTACCAGTTCCGCGCGATCGTCGCGGGGCGGTACGTCTACGGCCTGCGGCCCGTCCTCTTCTTCACGTCGGGAGCGTCGCGGATGCCGCTCTGGAAGTTCCTCGCCGCGGACTCGACGGCGGCGCTCGCCAACGCGCTCGTGTGGGTCTATCTCGGCGACCGGTTCGGGGGGAGGATCGGCGACGTCCTGCACTGGGCGGAGCGCTCGGAGACCATCCTGCTGGTCCTCGCCGGCGCGCTGATCGGCTATTTCGTCCTCGAAAACATCCTCGTCCACGCGAAGAAGTGGAAGGAAACCTCTCCGTTCGTCCGCTGGGCGACCGGCTGGAAGATCGCGGCGATCGCGGGAACGGTACTGCTGCTCGTTTACCTGGAGGTCTGGTTGCGCGCCCGCGGGGTCAGCCTCCGGCGGCTTCCGCGCCTGTAAAGCATTCGCGGGCAGCCGCGAAGAGGCCGGCCGCATTCCGATCATTTTCATTTTCGAACCCCGAAATTCGTCTCGAATTCCGGAATTCGGCGCTTCGCATCTAGGCTTTGACGGCGGCCCAGATCCAGATGAGGCCCGCCAGCGCGATCACCGCCGGCACCAGCAGGAACGCGGTCGCGAGCGACGTCGCGTCGGAGATCGCCCCGAGGAGCGGGGGAGACGGGACGTCGCCGAACAGGTGGATCGCGAACGTCGAGAGGGCGATCGCCGAGGCCCGGCGGTCCGCCGGGACGGAGTTGACGATTTCCGAGTTGATCGGTCCGGTCGAGACGAAGAGAAGCGTCTCGGAAACGACGATCGCCGCGACGTAGACGGGACGCGACGACGACGTGAACGCCACCAGCGCCGCCGGCGCGGCGAGCAGGGTCGCGACTCCCGAGACCCAGAGGTAGGCGTGGCGGGAGCGCCGGAGGAGCCGATCGCCCAGCCATCCTCCCGCGAACGTCCCGGCGAATCCCGTTCCGACGGCGATCGCCCCGAAGAGGACCGTCGCCTGGGAGCGAGGGACGCCGCGCACGCGCTCGAGAAACGCGGGGGTCCAGAAGGCGAGCGCGCCGAGGGCGAACGTGTACGCCGCGTAGCCGATGACCGCGCGGCGATAGGGGGCGATCCGGGCGAGCCCCGCGAAGCGGGCGAGGACGGAACCGTCGCTCGACGGCGGCGGAGCCGGCGCTCCGTCATCCCGGCGCGGAGGGTCGGCGAGCCGCCCCGCGAGAAAGGCGAGAAGGAGCCCGGGGGCGCCCGCGAGCAGGAACGCCGCGCGCCACCCGAATCGCTGGTCCATCCAACCCCCGAGCACGTAGCCGAGCGCGGAGCCGACCGGGATCGCGCAGAAGAACACCGCGAACACGCGGCCG
>DASTIQ010000248.1 GCA_035717485.1 Thermoanaerobaculia bacterium
GCGAGAACGTCTGGCTCGTCGGCGGGGGCTCGGGCCACGGGTTCAAGCACGGCCCGGCGCTCGGCGAGTACGTGACGGCGCGCATCATCGAAGGCGGCCCGGTGGAGAAGAAGTTCAGTCTGGCGACCAAGGAACGGGTCCAGAACCGCGAAGTCTACTGAGAGCCGGCGCGGCGATACATCGAGCCGGGCGGGCGCGTGCCGCCCGCGCGGCGCTCGACGTACGCTCTCGGTACGCCTCGGGACCTCGCGTGCGACCCGCATCCCGCCGGGCTCGCGTCTCGCCTCGCTTCACCGCCGGCTCAAATTGCATGGGGCCGCGGCCTGTGTCGAAGTCCCTCGTCGCGGATGTCCTGGTGCCCATCGCATCGCGGAGAGCTTTCGCCGTCACGCAGTCCCGGGTCCCCGAGCCAGCTCCCGCGGCTATTTGCCGTAGCGCTCTTTGTAGAACTCGTCGATCTTCGCCCGCTCCTCGGGCGACAGACCCTTCAGCCAGCTGTTGCGCGTGTCGTCCTCGACGGCCTTGATCGCGGCCGCGACCTTCGGGTCGCCCTTGCCCGCGGCGCGCGCCTGGGGAAGGAACTTCATGTAGAAGTTCTCCGCCGCTTCGAAGAAGCCGTGCCACTGCACGAAATCGGGCCCCTGCATCGAGGCGCCCATGCGGGCCCGCCGCCCCTCGTGGTGCCACAGCCGGTAGAACGTCCACTCGAGTTCCTCGTCGAACGGGGTCGGCGTGAGCTTCTTCGCGTCGCGAAGCGCCGTCATGATGTTCTGCGCCGGCTGTCCGAACTTCGTGTTCCAGAGATCGATCGTGTCGTCGTACGACGAGTAGAACGAAGCGACGAAGCGGCCTCCGTGGCAGCTGCTGCAGACCTCCTGCATCGCCGCGCGTTTCTCTTCCCAGTTGTCCATCTTCTTGGAGATCACCGGGCGAAGGGTCCAGGAGAGCCGGGCGCCGACGTCGTGCGTGATCGCGAGGCTGGGCGTCGCCGACATGTGGCAGGTCGAGCA
Organism: Thermoanaerobaculia bacterium; assembly: GCA_035717485.1. Taxonomy (NCBI): domain Bacteria; kingdom Pseudomonadati; phylum Acidobacteriota; class Thermoanaerobaculia; species Thermoanaerobaculia bacterium. Next base: position 1,011 of record DASTIQ010000248.1, read on the forward strand.
GGTGGGCGCCGCCGTGTAGTCGACTCCGACGACCCATTTGTCGGAGTCGAGGTGCATCTCGCTCTTCTGTGTGCGGTAGGCGATGCCGTGCTTGCTCTCGTCGTAGATCTCGGCCTGCGGATGATCGGGGCCGAGATGACACTTGCCGCAGACTTCCGGCTGGCGGGCCATCGCCTTGGAGAAGACGTGGCGGCTGTGGCAGGCCGTGCAGCTCCCGCGCGAGCCGTCGAGATTCACGCGCCCGATGCCGGTGTTGGGCCAGGTGGCGGGGTCGAAGACCGGCGCGCCGTCGGCGCTCTTCTGGATCGAGCCGTCCTTGTTCATGAGAAAGGCGACCGTCGAGCCGTGGCACTGCCGGCAGCCGTTGACCGCCGCGAGGCGCCCCTCGACCACTTCGCCGAGCACGTTGTCGAGCGAACCGATGAACTTCGCCGCGTCGGCGTGATGGCTGTGGGAGTTCTCCGCGACGATCTCCGCGTGGCACGGCTCACACGCCTTCGGGGTCACGACCGTGACGATCGTGGCTCCGTTGTGCGGGAAGGCGCCGGGATCCTTCGCGTCGGCGCGGTGGCATTCGTAGCAGCCGACGTCCTGGGCCGCGTGTTTGCTCGCCCTCCACTGGGCGACGATGCCCGGCGTCTTGTCCTGGTGGCAGGAAATGCACTGGCTATCCGGAGGAGGCGCGGCCGAAGCCGGGGCGGACGTCACGAGGCAGGCGAACGCCACGGTGAGAACGAGACAAGCAAGGAATTCCCGTCGCCGATCGTGCATTTCGAACCTCCTCAGGAGCTTTCGACTGTACGCGGCGACGAACGGAAAGGGATGACTCAAGCGCATCAATGACATGGGCGCCGCGGGTTCCCGCGATCCCTTTGATCCAAACGAACCTTGTGAACCGGAGGGGCGAGTCCGAGACTCGAAAGCGTGCGGCCGGGCGCGGCCCGGGCTGCTCGGCCAGGAGGAGACATGTCCCTTTCGCGGCCCACACCGCTGATTCCGGACTCGGGTGATCGCTCCGGCGGAGCGGACCCCGAGCTCGCCTCGTTCACGATCAGCGGAGGGGGGCCCTTCTTCCGGTTCCTGTGCCGGCTGGGCCTGGCGGGAGATGAGATGGAGTTCCTGTCCCGGCGGATCGTCGCGGCTTCCGCCGTGGCGTGGATTCCCCTGGCGATACTCAGCATCTTCGGCGGCCGGGCGTGGGGAAACGCCGTGCGGGTCCCGTTCTTCTCGGACATCGACCTGTACGCGCGCCTGCTGCTGGGGCTCCCGCTTCTGTTCGTGGCCGAGCGGGTTGTGTTCCGGCGAACGCGCGGAGCCATGCCCGAGTTCCTCCACCGCGGGATCGTCCCAGACGCCGAGCGGCCGAGATTCGACGCCGCGGTCGCCTCTGCCCGGCGGTGGCGCGATTCCTCCCTTGCCGAGGGGCTGATCCTCCTCGTCGTCTATTCCTTCGGCGTTCTCTATCTCTGGCGGCATCACTTCGCGCTTCCCATGGCCACGTGGTATGCGATTCCCTCCGGCGTCGGGCATCGATTGACCGCGGCCGGATGGTGGTACGCGCTCGTCACGCTTCCTCTGGTCCAGTTCCTTCTCCTGCGCTGGTACTACCGGATCGGGGTCCTGGCGCTCCTCCTCTGGCGGATCTCCCGCTTGAATCTCCGGCTCATTCCGACCCATCCCGACCATTGCGGCGGGCTCGGATTTCTGGCGAACGTGTGCCGGGCCTTCTGGCACTTCCTGTTCGTCCAGGGGGTTTTCGTCGCGGGAGCGATCGCGAACCGCATCTTCTTCGGAGGCGCACAGCTGGCGCAGTTCCGGGTGGAGCTCGCCGTCTTCACCGTTCTCTCTCTCCTGCTCGTTCTCGGTCCGAGCCTCGCCTTCTTTTCACCTCTCGGTGAATCGAGACGCGCGGGCCGGCGGGAATACGGGAGGCTGGCCGGGGAGTACGCCCTGAGCTTCGACCGGCGGTGGGTGAGCGAAAAACCCGACGGGACCCGGGAGCTGCTCGGGCATTCTGACATTCAGTCGCTGGCCGACATGGCCAACAGCTACGAGCTCATCCGCCGCATGCAGCTGACGCCGTTCAACCGCGGAATCGTCCTCGAGCTCGCGTTCGCGGCGCTCGCGCCGGTGGCGCCCCTGCTGCTGACCATGTTTCCCGTGGAGGCGCTCATCGAGCGCGTCGTGAAGATGATCTTCTGACCGGTGCCGCGCCGCGGATCAAAAAAACGCCCGGCCGGAGCCGGGCGCGGAGAATTCCCGGAAGGAAGATCTAGCGAGCGGCGCGGGAGCGGCGAATCGCCGTCAGCGCGCCGGCCGAGATCAGCGCGAGAAACCCGAGCAGCGCCAGACCAGGCAGCTGGCTCGCGGTCTTCGGAAGAGCCCTGGGGGCCGGTTCGGGCGCCGGAGCGGGGGTCGATTCGACCGCCGGAGCGGGCGTCGTTGGTTCCGCCGCCGTGGTGGGAGTCGGTTCGGCCGTCGGAGCTTCCTGGGCCGAGGCCTGGATCTGCCGCTCGGTCACGGTCGTCGGAGGATGGATGGTGACGATCATCGCGGAGATCCGGTCGCCCTTCTTGAGCTCCGCCATGTGCACTTCCTTGCCTTCCTTGTAGATCATGATGTCGCCCGACTTGAGCCTTTCGGGGGTGTACTTCTGGTAGCCCTTGTCGGTCTTGAGGATCACGGAGTAGGCGGTGACGTTCATCACCTCGGCGTCCTTGACTTCGGTCGTGACGACGGAGCGCGTGGAGGTCTTCGTCGTGATCGTCGCCTGGACGGTCATGCCGGGCTTGAGGTCCGCGACGGCGATCGGCTGCCCGTTCATCTCCATCTTGAAGTCTTTCGGAAGGTTGTATTCCTTCGTGCCGTCCGGCCCCTTGGCCACGACCGTGTTTCCCGAGACGGCGAGGACCTCGAAGGTCTTCACCTCGGTCTTCGTGGTGTTCTGCTGGGCCGACGCGACTCCGAGCAACAGCGTTGCACAGAGGGCCCCGGCGGCGGTGATCAACCGAGTGAATCTGGACATGATCGCTTCCTTTCGTCGTTTCGCTCTCATCAGCGCGACCCGATTCTGCGTGTTGCATCTTAGGTTCGCTATTGGACTTTGGTCCTAGATGACCCGAAGCGCGACGCGCGCTTTCCCGGAGACGCCGCCTCCGCGGGAAGGGCGCCGGCTTACTTCATCCCGGCGCGGAGCTCGACCATGACCTGGTCGTAGGGGTCGAGCCGGATCAGACCGATACGCGGATACTCGATTTCGAGAATCGTGTAGATCGTGATCACCGTGATCGCCGCGAACGACAGGATGTGAAGCCAGCTGCGCTCCCGGCTTCCGGCCATCGCGTGACCCGCCAGGAACGAGCAGAGGAGCGCGAGCGCGAGAAGGAGCGCGTAGACGACGAGAGGCGGATGCATGCGGGCCGCCATCAACCTCGTGGTCGTGACGTCGATCATCGCGTTGATCGCCGGGAGCAGGAGCCGGGCCGAGTCGGGGTGCGCGCGCGGTGATCCGATCGCGGCCATCGCTGCGGCCCAGATCTCCTGCTGCAGCCGGTTGGCCCGGGAGAGTTCCTCCATCGCGGCTGCGACGTCGGGCATCTTCCGGTAGGCCGCGAGCCGGGTGTCGAGATAGCGGCGGAAGAGGTCGCGCAGCCCGGGCTGGGATTCGGCGGAGAGCAGATCGAGCCGCAGGTAGGCCGTGCCGACGGCGTTGGTCTCTTCGGCGATCAATTGCCTCCGCGCATCGAAGCGCGAGGCTGCTCCGGAGAACGTGAACGCGATCAGCAGACCGAAGAGAGCGAACGCCGAGCTCTCCACGACGCCGAGGCCGGAGTGAGGTCCGTCGGCGCCGCGCGCGAGCCGCCGTTTACCCGAGCGCCATCCGAGCTCGATGCACGCGAGCATGCCGGCGAGGAGGGGCAGCGTGACCGCCGCGACGGCGGCGAGCGTGTCGGTGATCTTCACGGCCGTTCGACGTCTCGCCGCCGCCCGGCCTCCGAGCGGGGCTCGATCGTCAGTACTTGACCATGTACCCCTTGGCTTCGAGACACGCGCTGAACGCCTTCTTGAAGCCGTCGATCTGCTGCGCCGTTGCCTGCTGCGTGCTCGCCGCCTGCTGCTCGGCCTGCTGCTTGGCACCCCTCGCGCGGGAACGCCCGGCCACGAAGCCGGCCGTCGCCCCGATCGCCGCGCCCTTGCCCGCGTCCCCGGCGATCGCGCCGATCAGCGCGCCCCCCGCGGCTCCGCGCGCCGCGCCTCGCGCGCCTGCGCCTTCGCCCGCCTGGGCCGCCTGCTGCTGGGCGGCGGCGTTCTGCTGCTGCGTCTGTTTCTGGAGCTGGAAGGGGTCGATGCCGGTGTTCTGGACCGACCACTGGTAGCACGCGGCCTCGTCCTTCGACTGGACGTCGGCCGGCTGACCCTGTTTGGGAAAGGCATACACGTTCATCGTCGCCGAGAGCGACTTCTGCTGGGATCGCGCCACGAGCGGAATCAGGGCTGCCGCGACCGCGGCTGCCACGAGAATCTTCTTCATCGCCTGCCTCCTACTTTCCCGCCGGCAACGGCGTGCACATTCCGAAGACCGACACGGTCAGATCCTCCCGCGCCACCGCGATCGACGCCATTCCGGTCGATTCGGTGATCACGAAGCTGAACGCGCGTCCCCCTTCGACCCCCTGCAGGTAGACCTGGCCGTCCTCCCGGAGGAACGTCCGGAACGGGGTGGAGCGGTTCTCGCCGCTCGCCTTCGTCGTCGACAGGGTCTTGTCGTTGAAGTTGATCTCGATGAACTGCGGAACGTTGAGATTCCACGGCGGAGTGATCTCGCAGTCGCCGCCCGAATAACACGCGGTCGCCTGGACCGCCGTGCAGAGAATCGCCTTCTGCCCCGTGATGTCGTCGGCGAACGCCGGCGCCGAGGCGAGCAGCAACGCCGGCACGATGAATTTGAGATAGCGAATCATCTTGGTCCTCCGCCGTTCAAGGTGCCACACGGAATCCCCGGGAACAATTGGACCAAGGTCCCATGCGGCGCCGACACGGTCATCGGCACTGCCGCCTTGCCGCCGTCAGTGCCGACGGATCTCGTTGAGGACTCCCATCCGGCCTTCGTGGGGGACGGCGCGGACGTGGCCGTCCTCGTCGATCTCGAGCGCGGCGCGCGGACAGATCTGTCCCTCGCCCAAGCCGACGGCAGGTTCTTCGAAAACCAGGACGGTGAAGGGATAGTCGAGCGACGACTCGCCGAGCTCGCTCTCCTCCCACCGGATCGGACGGCTCGTGACGACGACGTAGCGGAACCCATTGCCCTTCGGCTCGAAAATCACGAGGTCGAGCGGATAAGCGATGCCGCCGAGGGACAGTTGCCCCCGCGCGGCCCCGAGGATCGCCGCCCGCACCGCCTGCTGTCCCCCCTCTTCGAGGAGCTTCCGGAGCGGTGCGGCTTCCTCGTAGGGGATCGGGCGGTTGACGATGATCGTGCAGGCGGTCGATCGCGTGCCGTTGCGCGTTTCCACCCGCGCCGTGGCGGTGAACTCGCCGGCGGGTTCGCCGGCCGCTGCGACGGCGGCGATCGCGAGGAGAAGCGCAACGAGAGGAGACGAACGTTTCATGACGCCTCCGGCGAATAGAAGAAGGGGGCGGCGCGGAGGATCGCGCCGCCCCGCGGGGAAGGACCTGAAGCTCTTATCGCGGCTTCATCGCGTAGGGGTTGCCTCCCAGGGCGTTGGAGATGTCGGCGATCGCCTTCTGGGCTTTGACGCTGTTTCCGGCGTCGTCGAGGGGCGGAGAGATCACGGCGATCCCGAACTTGCCCGGCGAGACGGCGATGATGCCTCCGCCGACGCCGCTCTTCCCCGGAAGACCGGTGCGGAACAGCCACTTCCCGGAGTCGTCATAGAGGCCCGCGGTCGCCATGACGGCGAGGACGCGCGGGACGTATTCGGCCTTCAGGACCTGTTTCCCGGTGATCGGGTTCCGTCCGCCGTTGGCGAGCGTCGCCGCCATCACCGCGAGGTCCTTCGCGTTGACGGAGATCGCGCACTGCTCGGTGTAGATGTCGACCGCCCGCTGCCAGTCGTTCTTGATGTAACCGTAGGCGAACATCAGGGCGCCGATCGCCTGGTTGCGCTGGTTGGTGTCGGCCTCCGACTTGAAGACTTCCTGGTTGACGCCGAGGGGCCGGCCGGCGAAGTCGGAGTGATAGTCGAGGATCTTCTTCCAGACCTCTTCCCGGTTGGCGCCCTGGACCATGCTCGTCGTGGAGATCGCTCCCGGGTTGACCAGCGAATTCATTTCGGGTCCGCCGAGGGCCTTCTTGGAGAATTCGACCGAGACGATCGAGTTGAAGCGCATTCCGGTCGCGTCCACGCCGATCGTGTTGAAGATCGCGTCGGGACCCTGGTCCTGCATGACCTTCGCCATCGTGAAGACCTTGGAGATCGACTGGATCGAGACCTCGGACCTGAGGTCGCCCGCCGTGTAGAGTTTGCCGTCGGCGGTGACCAGGGCGATCCCGAGGATGTTCGGATCCACCTGGGCGAGCGCCGGGATGTAGTCGGCGTTCTTGCCTTCCTGGAGATGCTGATACTTCGTGTAGGCGGCGTCGATGGCCGCCTGGTACTGCGCCGGCGCCTGCGCCAGCGCGACCGCCGGTGTGATCGCGAGCGCCGCCGCAGCGACGAGCGCGAGCCACAGGGCGCGATTCGGTTTCTGAGCCCTCATGACTTACCTCCTATCGAAAAGTTGAAGTTGTATTTCGCGGAGAACTGGACGCGGACGTCCCGGGACGAGAAGCCATCGCTGAAGTTGTCGCGCTTGACCCACTGGACTTCCGGTCCGAGGAAGACGTTGGGGACGGGGTGATAGAGGATGTTCCCGAGGGCGTACTGCCCCTTCTTGAAGGCGCTCGGGTCCTGCGCGTCGGAGTTGTCGATCTTGGCGTACGAGTAGCCCACCGTGCTCGTCCAGGTGTCGCTCCAGTTCAGGTCGAAGAACGCGACGACGCCGATGTTCCCGAGCGCCTTCCCCCGAAGCGGCTTGTTCGGATCTCCGGTGTGCTCGGCGCCCACGTCGGCCGGGGCGTCGTTCATGTAGTTCTCGTCGCCCTGGCCGTACTTGACCTGCAGGCGAAGGACGTTCTTCGCGATGTTGATGTTCGAGCTCAGGTTCACGCCCCAGCCCGTCACATGACCGCTCACGTCGACGTTGTCCTTGACCGTGTCGTCCCACTTGATGTCGCGGACGATACCGGCGAGCTGAACGTGGCCCCATTTGTCCGCATAGCGATAGTGGGCGGAGAGATCCGGCAGCGGGAAGCGGGCCTTGACGCCCTGCAGGCCGATGCGGTCGGAGTAGACGCCGGCGTCTCCCGAAGCGCCCGGGCGCTCCAGCGCGATCGCCAGATCCGAACCGCCCTCTTTCCATGGCGTCCACCGGAGCTGAACGTTCCGGAAGAAGACCATTCCGTTCGGTCCCCAGTATTCGATCGAGTTCGGGAAGACGTCCGGATCCATGTACGGGCTCCACGTCTGGCCGGCGCCGATCTGTCCGAGCTCGCCCCAGGCGTGCCGCAGGCGGAAGGTCGTCTGGCCCGCGTCGACGCCCGTGCCGAACAGCTCGAATTCGAAGATCGTCTTGACCTCACCCAGCTTCGTCGGCATGTATCCCTTGAAACCGAGGCGGCTCTGGCGAACCCCCGCGAAGAAGTTGCCGTTCTTGCCGAACTCGTCGGTGAACGAAGGAAGCTTCGAGGGGCGGGCGACGTCGAACCAGTCCGGATCGCTCTGATTGGCCTCGTATCCCATGTCGAGCATCGCGTGGCCGTAGATGTCGAGGCGCGCGGACGGAGGATTGTCCAGGAGAATCGTCCCCTCCGAAGGAACGTCCTGCGCCCGGACCGCCGTTGTCATCAGCACGCACCCGGCGGCAAGGAGCGAGGCCGCCCTCCATTTCGTGAATCGGTGTGTATGTTTCACGGTGTCTGTCCTTTCTTCTGATCCGCCCTTTCCCAGGCACGCACCTTGGCGCGAGCGGCGTCGAACAATCTCTGGTAATTCCCGATGCGAACCTTCCAGCTCGCCTCCGGGGTGAGCGCGTTCCACAGCGGCGCGTAGGTGTCGTAGACCTTCAACAGGGGAGCGAGGCTCGCGGGCGCGACCTCGTCCGTGCCGAAGAGGAACCGGTCGGGATACTTGTTGATGAGCGCCGCGGTCGCCGCGACCGTCTCCGGGCTCGCGGTGACGTATTTCGCGGTCTCGCTCCACGAGATGTCGATCGAGACGTGGGCGAGGGTCGGATCGGCGAGCGCCCGGTCCAGCATCCCGAGCTGATCTTTCAGCGGCCGGACGACCCGGCCGACTCCCACGTGGGCCCAGATGACGCTGGCCTGGGGATGCCGGGAGAGGACCGCGCGCAGCTGGCGGGTGATGTAGGGATCCTGGTTCGGCTTCGGGAACGGCATGTCGACGTCGTTGTGGAGGATCACGACGAGTCCGACTTCCCCGGCGACGTCGAAGATCCGGTCGAGGGACGGATCCGTGAGGGAGGGCGGACCGCCCGCGATCTTCGAGGAGACGAATTCCTTGTGAATCGTGAACTCGCCGATACCCGAGAAGACGCCCGGGAACGTGCGCAGCACGCGCTTGATGTGATCCGCCGCGTACATGTCGGCGGGATTGAAGCCCGTGATCATGGGATCGAGCCGGGCCTGGTCGGCCGGCGGCAGCGCGCGATAGGCCATCGCGATCGCGGCGTCGGTGAAGGAGTAGTAGTAGAGGGGAGCGTCGCTCTGCAGGTAATAGGTCGGCGCGTAGTCCCCCGTGTTCCCGTACGACCACATCTGCTGGAGAGGAATGCCGAAGACCGTCGACCGACAGACGGTGTCGCCCATCATGCGCACGTAGTCGCGGAGGTCCGGTCCCTGCTGGATGTAGTTCGTCAGGTGAAAGTGCGCATCGTCGTACTGGCACGACGACGGATCGACGGCGCGGACCGGACGCGCGGCGGCAAGCGCAACAGTGAGGAGGACGGCGGTCGAGTTGCGCATCACGGCGTTCCTCAGAAGTTCATTTCCAGGTTCGTGTGGAAGACGTCTCCGTTGCCCCCCACGGGATACGGCACGGCCGTGTAACCCACCGGGGAATGCTTCAGATGCAGCCATTCGGCGTTGAAGCGGAGGCCCCGGGTCTTCTCGAACCACCAGTTCAGTCCCGCGCGGATTTCCGACCCGTCCCCGTAGCGGCCGAGGATCTCCGCCCCGCTGAGATAAACCTGGAGCGTCTTCGGAATGACCATCGCCGAGGACTGGATCTGGTAGCCGTGGTCCTTGATGTCCGCGATGCCCTGGGTATTCGTTCCGGTGAAGTTGGAGAGCCAGCGCCAGAAGTACTCCCCTTCCAGCGAGAATCCCTTGTACTTCACGCCGAAGTCGGCGCTCGCCATTTCGTAGGTCACCCGCCTGACGGCCACTCCGGGAGCGAACAGGTCGGGCGTGAAGACGATGCTTCCGTCGGTCAGGCGGACCTGCGTGTTCTCGATGCCGTCTTCGCCGGGCTGGGACTCCTTGTCCTCGCGGCTGTGGGTGAAGTGGGCTCCGACGCGCGTTGCGACCTTCTGGTGTTCCTCGTAGTCGCCATATCCGCCGAAGTAGCCGAACTCCTTCGTCGTCGGCATCCAGTTGATCATGAAGGACTGGGTGCTCATCCCGTTGTCGAGACGGGCGGAGTTCACGCCGACCTGGTTCAGGTTGTTTCCGACCATGACCTTGTAGTTGACGCCTTCCACGGCTTCGCCGTAGAGGTAGGCGCCCGTGGTGTACGAGCCTCGGAAGAACTCGTCGGAGGTCAGGCGGTCGTCGACGCCGAGCCAGTACGGAAACTGTCCTTCCGTGCTGCGTGTCGTGGGAAGGGCGTTGATCCCCAGCCCCAGGTTGAACTGCTTGTTCCAGTGGTAGTCGACGTGCCCGCCGAGGATCACCGAGCCGCCCTGGCCCATGATGGCGTTGTTGGTCCAGGCCCAGAGGTAGTAGGTGAATTTGGGCGTCAGGAACCAGCCGTAGAACGGAAAGAAGACCTTGTTGACTTCGATGTCCTGGCGTTGCTTGACGCTGTGGGTGGCGCCGAAATAGTCCGTGTAGGAGGGGTCGAGCCCCTTCTGATTGAGGTAACGAACGTACGCGAGGATTCGAAAGTAGATCTGGCCTTCCTTCCCCTC
>DASTIQ010000249.1 GCA_035717485.1 Thermoanaerobaculia bacterium
GGAGTACAGCTCGTCGCGGAAGTATCCGTAATTCCGCACGCTCGTGAAGACGTGGAGGAGAAGCTTCGTTCCGCACAACGCGGCGAGGGCGGAAAGGGCGATCGGCGGAAGCGAGCTCGGATGGCGGGCCGGCGCCGCCCCCCGGAACTCGCGCCCGGCTTCGTCCCCGGTCATCGTCGCGGTCGAAGGACGCGGGCCCCGCGAGTTGCCGGAGCCCTCGCAGGGATCGGATCTCCCGTCACAGCCACCGAAGCCTCACGTGAACGTCCACGGCCGATCCGTCAACTTCGCCGATAGACGTCCGTGCTCACGTATTTGAGCCCGCTGTCCACCATCAGCGTGACGACCCTCGCGTCCGGCCCGAGGCGCTCCGCCACCTGGAGCGCCGCGACGGCGTTGGCGCCGGAGGACGTCCCGGCAAAGAGCGCCTCTTCCCGCGCGAGACGCCGCGCCATCGCCTTCGCGTCGGCGGTGGGAACCGAGACGATCTCGTCGACGAGAGACGGTTCCCAGAGCGGCGGCGTGTAGCCGATTCCGATTCCCTCGATCTTGTGCGGCCCCGGCGAGCCGCCGGAGAGCACGGCCGACTCCCCCGGCTCGACCGCGACGATCCGCACGCGGGGATCGCGTCCCTTCAGCGCCTCGGCGACGCCGCGCAGGGATGCGGCCGTTCCCACGCTGTGCACGAACGCGTCGATTCTCCCCTCCATCCCGCTCCAGATCTCCTCGGCGAGCGGATGGTAGCCGGCGATCGCATCGCGGTTGTTCAGCTGGTCCGTCCAGAACGTGTGAGGGTCGCGGCTCAATGCGCGGGCGGTCTCGATCATCTCGAGGATCAGCTTCTTCGTCGTCAGGCCTCCCTCGCTCGGAACGAGCGTCAGCTCCGCTCCGAGCGCCGCCATGTGGTCCCGCTTTTCCCGGCTGAACGCGTCCGACGTCACGATGCGGAGCGGGTAGCCCTTCGCGGCGCAGACGAACGCGAGCGACGCTCCCGTGCTCCCGCCGGTGTACTCGAGCACCGTCCCGCCCGGCTTCAGCCGCCCGTCCACTTCGGCCCGCGAGATCACCGCGATCGCCATGCGGTCCTTCATGCTGCCCGTCGGGTTTTCCCACTCGAGCTTCGCGAAGACGCCGCCGGAGCCCCGCGGGACGATCCCCCGGAACCGGACCATCGTCGTGTTGCCGATCGCGTCGAGAATGTCCATGAGTCGATTCTCCTTCCCGCGGGAGGAGTCTACCGGTGAACGAACGCGTCGACTCCGGCGGAAGCCAGGGATTCGCGAACGTCGCCTTTCCAGAAGTCCTCCGCCCCCGCGTGTCCGCGCAACGCCGCGTCGAAGTGCGCGAGCGCGAGGCCGCGGGCGAAGAGATGCGCCTGCTCGGCGCTCTGGAGCTCTCCGATCGGGCGCATCTCCTTCTGGATGGCGGAGATCTCCGCCGGAGCGGGCATGGTCCGGAAGCGCTCGTGCCACTCCTCGACGTCGTCGAGGAAGTGCAGGTGATCGGCGCGGCGCAGGACGACCATGCGACGGGTCGCGGGGGTTCGTCCGAAGAGCTCGACGATTCCGGAAAGCAGCGTGGACGTGTCGTTTTCGGCGGCGAGGTAGAGCGTGGGAACGTCGCGTCCCCAGGCGAACGCGAGCGTCGCCGGCAGGATTCCCGGCCGCGGACGGGACGCCCCCGCGGGAGCGATCGCCACGGCCGCGCGGATCCGCGGATCCGCGTCCGTCGCGGCGAGCACCGACCACCCGCCGAAACTGTGCCCGATCGCCCCCACCCGCTTCGCGTCGAGCTCGACGGGCGAGGCGCCTCCGAGCAGGTGGTCGACGAGAAATCGCAGATCCGGAACGCGGCTGTCGATCACCGCCCGCCACCGTCGCGCCCTCCCGTCGTCGGTCTCGGTCGCCGGCCTCGCGAGCTCGGGGGCGACGAGCTCGGAGTGGTCCATCGCGGCGACGGCGTAGCCGTGGCTCGCCAGATGCGCGCAGAGAAACGTGGCGCTCTTCCTTCCCTGCGCCGCCGCGTGGGAGAAGACGATCAGCGGGAGCGGCCCGGGAACCCCGGCCGGAAGCCAGACATCGACGGAAAAGTCGCGCCGGCGCGCCGTGTCGCGGGCGTTCCGGGCAAGAGGGGCGGCCGCGAAGGGACCCGGCGGGAACGGATCGTAGAGGGCCACGGACGCAAGCGTACTCGCCCGGGACGCCGGCCGGGACGCCGGAGCGGTTTTCTCCCCTGCTAGAGTAAACGCCGATGCCGGATTCTTTCGACGCGGACGGGCTTTCCGGCGGGCTCCGCGCCCGGTCTGCCGAACTCACCCGCGAGGAGCTGCGACGCTACGCTCGTCACCTCATCCTGCCCGAGGTCGGCCCCGAGGGGCAGGAGCGGCTGAAGGCGTCGCGGGTCCTCTGCGTCGGAGCGGGCGGCCTGGGATCGCCGCTTCTCCTCTATCTCGCCGCCGCGGGAGTCGGAACGCTCGGCGTCGTCGACTTCGACGTCGTCGACGAGAGCAATCTCCAGCGACAGATCCTCCATGGATCCGGAGACGTCGGGAGGTCGAAGCTCGCATCGGCCGCCGCGCGGGTCGCCGACGTGAATCCGAACGTCCGCGTCGTCCCGTACGAGGCCCGGCTCTCGTCGGAAAACGCCCTCGACATCCTGCGCGATTTCGACGTGATCGCCGACGGAACCGACAACTTTCCGACGCGCTATCTGGTCAACGACGCCTGCGTCCTCCTCGGCAAGCCGAACGTGTACGCGTCGATCTTCCGCTTCGACGGGCAGGCGTCGGTGTTCTGGGCGAAGGAAGGGCCGTGCTATCGCTGCCTCTATCCCGAACCTCCTCCGCCCGGCGCGGTGCCCTCGTGCGCGGAGGGGGGAGTTCTCGGAGTTCTCCCGGGCCTGCTCGGCACGATCCAGGCGACCGAGACGCTGAAGCTCCTGCTCGGCGCCGGATCGCCGCTCGTCGGCCGGCTCCTTCTCGTCGACGCGCTCGGGATGCGTTTCCGGGAGGTCAGACTTCGCAAGGACCCGCAGTGCGCCGTCTGCGGGCCGAACCCGACCGTCACGCGCCTGATCGATTACGAGGACTTCTGCGGCGTCGCGCCCGTCCCGTCCGCGGAGGACGAGGACAGATCGATCACGCCGGCGAACCTGAAGCGGGAGATCGAGGGCGGAGCGGCGCCGGTGCTTCTCGACGTCCGCGAGCCGCGGGAGACGCGGATATTCGCGCTCCCCGGGGCCGTCGAAATTCCGCTGGGAACGCTTCCGCAGCAAGCGTACCGCCTCGATCGGGAGGGCGAGATCGTCGTCTACTGCAAGACGGGGATTCGGAGCGCGCGCGCGGTGCAGTTCCTGCTCGAATCGGGGTTTCGCCGCGTGCGGAACCTCGAGGGAGGGATCGACCGGTGGATCCGGGAAGTCGACCCCTCGGCGCCCCGCTATTGAGCTCCGCACTCCGGTAGAATCTCCGCATGTTGCAGAACGCTCGAAAGGATCGACGATGAGCCGAGTCCGCGTCCTGGTCGGCACCCGAAAAGGCGCCTTCATCCTCACTTCGGACGGAAAGCGCGACCGCTGGGACGTCGCCGGCCCGTTCTTCGCCGGCTGGGAGATCTACCACCTGAAGGGATCGCCCGCCGACCCGGACCGGATCTACGCGTCGCAGACCAGCGGCTGGTTCGGTCAGGTCATCCAGCGCTCGAGCGACGGCGGCAGGAGCTGGGAGACGCCGGGAGGCGGCGTCACGAAGAGTCCCGAGGGCATGCCGATGGGCGAGAGCAACCGGTTCGTCTACGACACCTCTCCGGAAACGGGGAAGCCGCTGACGACCCACCAGCACTATGACGGCACGCAGCGCCCCTGGGAGTTCAAGCGCGTCTGGCATCTCGAGCCGTCGCTGGACGATCCGGACACGGTGTACGCGGGAGTCGAAGACGCGGCGATCTTCCGTTCGACCGACGGCGGGCACTCCTGGCAGGAGCTCGCCGGGCTTCGCGGGCACGGCACCGGACCGCGGTGGCAGCCGGGGGCGGGAGGGATGTGCCTCCACACGATCCTCCTCGACCGCGCTCATCCCGGCCGGATCTTCACGGCGATCTCGGCCGCGGGAGCTTTTCGCAGCGACGACGGCGGGAACACGTGGAAGACGATCACGCGGGGACTGCGCTCGCAGTTCCTTCCCGATCCGGAGGCGGAGGTCGGCCACTGCGTCCATCGGATCGCGCAGCATCCGTCCCGGCCGAACGTCCTCTTCATGCAGAAGCACTGGGACGTGATGCGGTCCGACGACGCCGGCGATTCCTGGCGGGAAGTCAGCGGCAACCTTCCGACGGATTTCGGGTTCGTCGTCGACGTCCACACGCACGAGCCGGAGACGGTCTACGTCGTTCCGATCAAGAGCGACTCCGAGCACTTTCCGCTCGACGGCAAGCTTCGCGTCTACCGCAGCCGCGCCGGCGGGAACGAATGGGAGGCGCTCGCCAAAGGCCTTCCGGAGAAGGACTGCTACGTCAACGTGCTGCGCGACGCGATGTGCGTCGATTCGCTCGAGCCGTGCGGCGTCTACTTCGGAACGACCGGCGGGCAGGTCTACGGATCGTCCGATTCCGGCGACTCGTGGGCCCCGATCGTCCGCGATCTTCCGCCCGTGCTCTCGGTCGAGGTCCAGTCGCTGCCGTGACGGCCGTCCGGGTCTCGCTCCCTCCCCACCTGCGGGACCTCGCCGGGGTCGGCGCCGAAGTGTCCGTCGAGGTCGCGGGCGAGGCGACGCCGCGCGCCGTGCTCGACGCCCTCGAAGCCCGCTACCCCGCTCTCCGTGGAACGATCCGCGACCATGGGACGCACGCGCGGCGGCCTTTCGTGAGGTTCTTCGCATGCGGCGAGGATCTCTCGCACGATCCGCCCGACACCCCCCTTCCGCGCGCCGTCAGCGACGGCGCCGAGCCGTTCCTGGTCGTGGGAGCGATCGCCGGAGGATGAGAGGCGCATCGGCGCTCGCTGCGCCGATGGACGATGGCTTTCAGCGCGCCCTTCTCACGGCCGGCGGGCCTGCGCGGAGCCGCTCATCGCCGCGGCGATCGAGGCGCCGACGAAACCGACGACGAACGCCATCGCGACTTCGAGGAAGAAGAGATTGTGGCTCTCCGGATCGCGGAACGTGTCGAAGATCACCCGCGCCATCACCGAAGTGACGAACCCGAGGCCCGCCACGCCGGCGATCTTCGGCCAGGGCAGCGGAGTCCAGCGGGTGATCGCCAGTCCGCCGATCACGGCGTCGCCGACCCACAACAGGGGAAAGATCCCTTCGAGGATCTTCATTGTCGAATACGGAACCGGCCAGTACAGCACTCCGCAGGCGACGATCGACAGGCCCATGGCGGAGAGGGTCCGAGCTCGCTCATGACGAAGCAGGGGAATCAGGAGGAAGAGGTAAGCGGCTCCCACGATGAGGATCATCGTCTCCCCCTTCGGATCTCTCCTTCCGGGTCCGGAAATCGTAACGCACCGGGCGAGTCGAGTCGCCCGTCACCCGGCCAGCCCGCCGCGATGGTCAGCGCGGCGGATTCGCGCCGACGTCGAGCGAGAGGACGTAGAGCAGGTCGATGGGCCGCCCGGCGACCGTCGCCGGAGCGAAACGCCAGGAACAGACCGCGTCGAGCGCATCGAGGTCGAGTCCGCGCATCCCGTCGCGGCCGCCGAACAGGAGCGGTTCGCGCAGGGCTCCCTGGGCGTCGACGACCGCCTCGATGAAGACGCGTTCCTCGCCGTAGGACGCCGGCGCGAAACGCTCGCGGGGAACGCGCCTCGATTCGGGCAGAACGCGGGGCCGCTCGATCCGCTCGCCCAGATCCTCCATCGGCTTCGAGCGCACTTCGCCGTAGCGGTGAGGATCGAGACGCTTCCCCGCTTCGCCGATGGGCGCGAGGTCCGCGTCGTAGAACGCCGGATCCTCCCCCTGGGCCGCCTCCCAGAGGCACGTCGCCCGCCGCCGGTCTTCGGGACCGTCGTGCGCCGCGAGGGCGAGAGCGCGCAGGGCCATCAGCGTCACCGTGAGAGGCCGCGAAGGCGAGCCGGCGTCGAGCTGCCCGTTCCACTGCCGATCGAGGATCCCTTCCGCCGCCGGAAACTCCCCCGCTTCGAGGCGGGACAGAGCTTCACCGACGCCGTTGGACGCGAGCTCGCGCAGGGGGCGTCGGGCCGGGGGATTTATCGCCTCGACGTACATCGCCGCGACCGGAATCCCTTTCCGGCGGGCCGGTTCGAAGGTCCAGCCTCGGGCCGCCTTCAGCACCTCGAAACTGAAACAGACGGAAGGGCCGGAGATCGTCGGCTGCGTCAGGCGGCCCCGGCGGTCGATCACCGCCTGGACGCGGGCCCACAGCGGTCCGCGCGAGGCCGTGCATCCGCCGTTCCCCCGCGGCACCTCGCCGCCCGTCCGCCGCGCGGGAACCAGGCCGGGTCGCGGACCCACACTCTCGACGCCGGGAGGCACCTCGTCCCCGGCGCGCGCCGGCTCACGCCGGAGCTTCTCCCCGGCGGCTCCGAAAGCCCGAAAGAACGGCGTCCCCAGCGACGCGCCGCCCATGGCCTGCAGCGCCTCCCAATGCCAGCGGGCCTCCTCGTCCTCTCCGAGCTTCGCCTCGAGGAACGCCAGACGCACCAGAGCGCGCTGCAGAGCGCCATGCCAGGCGTTCTTCGAGCGATCGAGGAGCGCGGCGGAGGCGGCGCGCGCCGCCTCCCACTCTCCCCGCTGCATCTGCCCGTCGATCGCGGCAAGCGCCGCGTCCTGGGCCTGCGCGTCGTGGAGAGCGGGAATGTCCACCGGCGGCCGCGTGTCGGCCAGCGCGAAACCTCCGGCGAGCATCGCCAGGAGCAGAAAGCCGCGCTCCGCGGAACGTCTCATCCGGGAGCGATCTCGCATCCGGAATCCGCCGCCAAGTTCGCCGCCGCGCTCCTACTTCGACGGCGGAGGCGGAGAAGGCCCTCCCGGTTTCTTCTCGTACTTCGACGCGTTCGCGAAGTCGCCGGCCCGGACGTACGTGATCTTCGAGGGGTCGAGATGGCGCTTCAACGCCGCGAGGATCTCCGCCGGCGTCAACGCCGCGATCTTCGCGTCGAGTTTCGCGTCGTATTCCATCGTCCGGTGGAGGAAGAGGTAGCCGGAGAGCCGCCGGGCGAGCTCCGGATCCTGCGCGCGGCTGACCTGGCGCGCCTGGAGATAGCCGGAACGCGCGTCCTTGACCTCCTCGGCCGTGAAGCCGTCCTTCATGAGCCGCTGCATCTCCTCTTCGACCGCGGCGCGGAGCTTCGCCGCGTTCTGCGGCGCGTAGATCGCGTACTCCAGGAACGAGCCCGATTCGTCGAGGGCGGAAGCGGTCAGCGACGAGCCGACGCCGTACGAGAGCCCCTCCTTCTGCCGGATGCGCGTGGCGAGGCGCGAGTTCAGGAAGCCGCCGCCGAAGATGTAGTTGCCCAGAAGGAGCGCCGGGTAGTCCGGATCGTCGTCGCGGACGCGCAGGTTCTCGCCGGCGACGAAGAACGCGTTGGCCTTGTCGGGAGTCTCGAAGGACTTGTCCTCCGGGGCGATGTCCTGGAAGGGATGCGGAACGCGCTCGAACGGCTCGGTGCTCGTCCAGCTCCCGAGGCCTTCCTCGAGGACCGGCATCACCGCGGCCGGATCGAAGTCGCCGACGATCGCGATCTGCGCGTGCGAGGCTCCGTAGAAGCGGTCGTAGAACTTCTTCGCGTCGTCGAGCTTGATCGCCTGGACGTCCGCCTTCTCTTCCTGGGGCGTTTCCACGTACCGGACGTCTCCCTTCGGGAAGTCGCTCAGGTGCCGCTCGAAGTTGTTGAACGCGATCGCCTGCGGATCGCTCATCTGCTGCTCGATGTCGGCGAGCGACTCTTCGCGGAGGAGCTCGAATTCCTTCTCCGGGAAAGCCGGCTCGCGCAGGACTTCGACCACGAGCTTCAGGAGCGCGGGCAGGTTCGCCCGGGTCGTTTCGATCCCGATCGTTGCCTGCGTCGCCCCCCCGCCGATCGAGACGCGGGCCTTCAACTTGTCGAACGCGTCCTGGATCTCCTGCCGCGTGTGCTTCTTCGATCCGCGGAGGAGCATGCTGCCTGCGAAAGACGCGGCCGTGTCGAGCCCCTTGAGCGATTCGACGGTGCCGAATCGAAGGACGCCGGAGAGGAACACCGTTTCGCCTCGCGTCTTCTTCGGAAGGAGCGCGACCTCCGCCCCGTTTCCGAGCTTCTTCCGCGTGAGGCGCTTCTCGATGTTCGCCGGGGCGGGGTCGAACGCTTCGCCCGCCGCGATGGCCTGGTCTCCCTTGTATCCGGCGAGCTCCGCTTCGACGTCGGGGGTCGCGGGGATCTCCGCCCGGTCGGGCTTCGGCGTCGGGTAGAACGCGCCGACCGTCCGGTTCGAGGGCTTCAGATACTCGGCCGCGACGCGCTGGACGTCCGCGAGCGTCGCCTTGCGAACCTGGTCGCGGTGCAGGAAGAAGAGGCGCCAGTCGCCCATCCCGATCCACTCGGAGAGCTCGATGCCGACCCGCGAGGTGACGTTCAGCGTCAGGTCGATGTCCTTGAGGAGCTGCGTCCGGGCGCGCTCGAGCTCCTCCGCCGTGAACGGCGCCGAGGCGAGCCCGTCCAGCGTGGCGAGCATCGTCTTGCGCGCCACGTCGAGCGGCTTCTCCGGCGGAACTTCCGCGTCGAAGATCACGAAGCCCGGATCGTGGAGCGGCTGGAGATAGCCGCCGATCGAGGACGCCTGGTGCGTCTCGACCATCGACTTGTGGAGCCGCCCGGCGGGAGTGTCCGCGAGGATCTGGACGAGGAGATCGATCGGGGCGGCGTCGGGATGCGATCCGGCGGGGACGTGGTAAGCGACGGCGAGCTCCTGCACGTCGCCCACCCGCCGCAGATCGACGTCGCGCTCGCCGTCCTGCGTGGGCTCCTGGGTGTAGAAGGTCGGCAGCACGCGCGCCGGCTTCGGAATCTTCCCGAAGTCCTCCTGGATCCACGCGAGCGTCTTTTCCGGATCGAAGCGGCCCGCGACGAGGAGGGTCGCGTTGTCGGGCTGGTAATACATCCGGTAGAAGGCCTGCAGGTGCGGGATCGGGACGTTCTCGATGTCGGAGCGCGCGCCGATCGTCGAGTGGCCGTAGTTGTGCCAGAGGTACGCCGTCGAGAGCACGCGCTCCTCGAGGATGCGCGCCGGCTCGTTCTCTCCCGACTCGAATTCGTTCCGGACGACCGTCATCTCGCTCGCGAGGTCCTTCTGCGAGATGAACGAATGGATCATGCGGTCGGCCTCGAGCTCGAGCGCCCACTTCACGTTCGCGTCGGAGGCGTCGAACGTCTCGAAATAGTTCGTGCGGTCGAACCAGGTGCTCGCGTTGTTCCGGGCGCCGTGGGAGGTCATCTCGCCGTAGATGTTCTTGTGCTCGGGGGTTCCCTTGAACATCAGGTGCTCGAGAAGGTGCGCCATCCCGGTCTCGCCGTACTCCTCGTTCCGGGATCCGACGCGGTACGTCACGTTGACCGTCGCCGTCGGTTTCGTCGGGTCGGGGAAGAGGAGGACCTGGAGACCGTTCGGAAGCCGGTACTCCGTGATTCCTTCGACGGAAGTGACCGGGACGAGCCTCGCGGGGGGGGCGACCTTCCTTCCCGCGGCCGCCGGCTTCGCCGACTTCGCGGCCGGCTTCGCGGCGGGAGGGGGGGCGGCCACGGCGGCGAACGCCGTGAACAGAACGACGGCGAGGAAAGGGAGTCTCGATTTCATGAACGGCACCTCATCGGTTTCAGTACGAACCCGGATCGTAAGGGTTTTGTTCCCAGGGCAATAATCGCGAGTCGAAAGTCGCGAGTCGGAAGTCATGGGTCATGGATCGACCTGGAACGCGGCTCGCGGACACGCGACCCGCAGACTACATCCCCGGAAGTACGTGCGCTCTCGTCAGGAAGTCGTCGAGCGTGCCGCCCAGGAGCAGCGCCAACCACATGATGCCCGCCGCCGCGACGACCCACGTCAGCCGGCTGCTCCAGCGGACCTCCATGAAGAACAGCACGACGAGGATCGCCTTCGTGAACGCGATCGCGAGCGCGACGACGATGTTGAAGGGTCCGAGGTCGATCTGGGCCGCGGCGTACGTCGCGACGAGAAGGATCATGAGCGCCGCCGCGACCGCGAAGTAGACCTTGCGCGGGACGACGTGGACGTCGTGCGCCGTCACCGTCGTCGTGGTTTCAGGGTCTTTCATGGCGCACTCCGGTCTCGAGCCGCGAGTCGCGGGTGGCGAGTCGGGGGCCTCACGGCCGTCGCGGGTCGCCGAGTGGAAAGTCGCCCCTTCGACTCGAGACCCGCGGCCTCGTCGCTCGGAACCCATGACTCGCGACTCGCAACGCGCCGACTGGCCGCGAAGCGGCCCCCACTCGCCGCGAAGCCGCGCCTCACGGCCCTCATTTCCTCGCCCCGATCAGGTACAGCAGCGGGTAGAGGAAGATCCACACGATGTCGACGAAGTGCCAGTACAGGCCGCCGACCACGACCGGCGCGTGGTACTCGGGTCCGTACCTCCCCTGCCGCGCGGTGATCAGCAGAAACGTCATGAGCCCGAGACCGATCACCATGTGCAGGGCATGCATCCCGGTCATGGCGAAATAGAACGAGAAGAAGATCTGGGAATGCACGGGGTCCGGGCCCCCGAACGAGAAGTGCGGCCCCGGGACGTGATGCTCCCGGAATTCCGCGGTCCATTCGATCGCCTTGAAACCGAGGAAGATCAGGCCGAAGAGCATCGTGACCGAAAGGTAGGCGACGAGCGGCTTCTTCCGCCCGGTCTGAGACGCGTGGACGGCGAGCGCCATCGTCAGGCTCGAGAGGATCAGGACGGCGGTGTTGATGCTCCCGATCTGGAGATTCATCGCGTGGCTTCCGGCCCGGAACGCGTTCGGGTAGAGGCTTCGGTAGACGGTGTAGCCGGCGAACATTCCGCCGAAGAAGAGGATCTCGGTGACGAGGAACGTCCACATGCCGAGGAGGCCCGCCTCGTGCTGCTGCGCGGCGTCGTCGAACTGGTGCGCGACCGCGTGGGCCCGGGGGGCAGGGGCCTCGCCGGCCATCGAGCGATCAGACATGCGTCGCTCCCGGCGCGGCGTAGGCGTACGCCTCCTCCGTGACGATCGGCGTCTCCAGGAAGTTCTCGGTCGGCGGCGGAGAGGTCGTTTCCCACTCGAGGCCTTTCGCGGCCCACGGATTCGCGCTCGCCTTGGGGCCGTACCGCATCGACCAGGTGAGATAGACGAGCGGGAGCAGATACCCGATGCCGAGGATCGAGGCGCCCGCCGTCGACATCACGTTCAGCACCTGGAACTCGGGCGGATAGGCGTGGTAGCGCCGCGGCATCCCGAGGTATCCGAGGATGAACTGCGGGAAGAACGTCAGGTTGAAGCCGAGGAAGACGACGACCGCCGCGACCCTTCCCCACCACTCCGGATACATGCGGCCGGAGATCTTCGGCCACCAGAAGTGGATGCCGCCGAGGTAGCCCATCACGGCGCCGCCGACCATGATGTAGTGGAAGTGCGCGATGATGAAGTAGGTGTCGTGCACGTGCACGTCGACGCCGAGGGTCGCGAGGAAGAGTCCCGTCAGGCCGCCGATCGTGAACAGCCCGATGAACCCGAACGCGTAGAGCATCGGCGTCTGGTAGGAGACGGAGCCCTTGTAGAGCGTGGCGGTCCAGTTGAAGACCTTGATCGCCGACGGGATCGCGACGAGGAACGAGAGCCCGGAGAAGATCACCCCCGCCGCCACCGACTGGCCCGACACGAACATGTGGTGGCCCCACACGAGGAAGCCGAGGACCGCGATCGCCACGCTCGAGAACGCGATGAAGTTGTAGCCGAACGCGCGCTTCCTCGAGAAGCACGTGATGATCTCCGAGACGACGCCCATCGAGGGGAGGATCATGATGTACACGGCGGGGTGCGAGTAGAACCAGAAGAGGTGCTGGAAGAGCAGCGGGTCTCCGCCGATGTGCGGGTCGAAGATCCCGATCCGGAAGATGCGCTCGAGGCCCACCAGGACGAGCGAGATCGCGAGGACCGGGGTCCCCAGGATGAAGATCATGCTCGTCGCGTACATCGACCAGACGAAGAGCGGCAGCCGGAACCAGGAGAGTCCCGGCGCGCGCATCTTGTGGATCGTCACGATGAAGTTCAGTCCCGTCAGGATCGACGAGAATCCGGTGATGAAGACGCCGACGACCGTCAACACGACGTGCGTGTTCGAATACGTCGAGCTGTACGGCGTGTAGAACGTCCAGCCGGTGTCGACGCCTCCGGTGATCGCGGCGGTCAGCGTGAAGACGCCGCCCACGACGTAGACGTACCAGGAGAGGAGGTTCAGTCTCGGGAACGCGAGGTCGCGCGCCCCGACCATCAGGGGGATGAGGAAGTTCCCGAGCACGGCGGGGATCGACGGGATCAGGAAGAAGAACACCATGATCACGCCGTGCATCGTGAAGAGCTTGTTGTACGTCTGCGAAGTCACGAGGTCGCCCGCCGGAGTCAGGAGCTCGAGCCGGATGATCAGCGCGAAGATCCCGCCGAGGACGAAGAAGAGCGTGATCGAGGCGAGATACAGGAGCGCGATCCGCTTGTGATCCCGCGTCAGGAGCCACGACTTGATGCCGTAGCCGTCGTTCAGGTAGTCGGGGCGCTCCGGCTGCGCCAGCGCGACGCTCATCGGCGGTCTCCTTTCCCGGGGGGAAGCGATTTGAGATACGCGATCAGCTCGAGCACCTGGGATTCGGTGAGCTGTCCCTGGTACGCCGGCATCGTCGGCGGGTAGCCCGCGACGATCCGCGTGCGCGGCGCGAGGATCGACTCGCGGAGGTAGGCCTCGTCGGCTCGGATCGAGCCGCCGGCGGCGAGCGGAACGGTGGATCCGAACGAGCCGGCGAGGAGCGGCGCCTTTCCGGAGTCGGAATGGCACGTCGCGCAGTTGAGCTTCGCGAAGAGCCGGGCCCCGCTGTCCGCCATCGAGGGGGGCTGGGGCCCTTCCGAGAGCCATTTCTGGAAGTCCGCCGGCTCCATCACGACGACGTGCCCGACCATCGCGGAGTGGTTCGTCCCGCAGTACTGGGCGCAGAAGAGGTGGAAGTCGCCGGTCTTCGTCGCCTGGAACCATTCCGTCGTGTAGCGGCCCGGCAGCACGTCGCGCTTGATGCGGAACGCGGGGATCGAGAAGTCGTGGATCACGTCTTCCGACGTCATCAGGAGCCGGACCGGAACGCCGAGCGGCACGTGCAGCTCGTCGATCTCGCTCTTCCCCTCCGGGTGCTGCACCTTCCACATCCACTGCTTGCCGACGACGTAGATCGGCATCGAGTTCGCGGGCGGACGCGCTCCCGCGTAATAGATCCGAACGCCCGCCGTGAAGAGGCCGATGACGATCAGGAGCGGGATCGCCGTCCAGACGATCTCGAGCTTCAGCGACCCGTGGATCTCCGGCGGCCGTTCGTCCTCGGAGCGGCGCCGGTACTTGATCGCGAAGAAGAGGATGCAGAGGAAGATCAGCGTGGAGAAGAACGCCGTGATCGCGAGCAGCGTGAAGTAGAGGTTGTCGACCGAGCCGGCGAGCGTCGAGGCCCGCGGCGGGAAGAGCGGAAACTCGATCGCGAGCATCAAGGACGTTTCCTCCGGCGCTCGCGGCGGAACATGACCGCCATGAACACGCCGAGCGTTCCGACCGTCGCGATTCCGCCGAGGCGCACGACGCGCATCACGACGACCCCGTACTTCCCCGTCCCGGGATCGTAGTGCGAGCAGTAGAGCAGGACGCGGTCGACGGGAGACCCGATCCGGGCGTTCGAGGCCTCCATCATCGCGAGCTTGAGGTCCCGCGCCGAGTACTCGATCCCGTAGAAATACTTCGACAGCCGGCCGTCCGGCGTCGCGAGCATGATCCCCGCGGCGTGCGAAAACCCCTTCGTCTCCGGGTCCGGGACGTACCGGAAGCCGGCGGCGCGCGTCACGGCCGCGACCGATTCCGCCGGGCCGGTCAGGTAGTGCACTCCCGAATCCGCGGCGGGGCGCGCGTACTGCCGGAGGAAGTCGAGCCGCTTGGCCGACGCGATCTTCGGGAGGTCCGACGGATCGATGCTGATCGTCACGAGATCGAACTCGCGCCCCGCCGTGAAGGAGAGGACGCGAAGGGCCTTCAGCGTCCCCGACTCGACGTAGGAGCAGAGCATCGGACACTCGTAATACACGAAAGCGAGGAGCACGGGGCGGCGTCCGAAGAAGTCGCCGAGCCGGACGGCGCGGCCGGTCTCGTCGCGGAACGTCGCGTCGAGCGGGAGCTTCGCGCCGAGCTTCTGGTCGATCGAGACGTCCGCGAGCGCGCTCTGGGGCTGGGCGGCCGTCGCGCCCACGCTGGGCGCCGCCTGCCCGAAGAGGGCGGAGGCCGCCAGGAGCGCGAGGATTCCGGCGATCGCCCGCTTCACGGCTTCGCCTCCCCCGCCCCTTCCGCGACCGGGAGCCCGCTTTCGAGGAGGAGCTTCTTCGCGTCCTCGATCGGGATGTGGGCGATCCCCGAAGCCTCGTTGACCCATCCCGCGGATTTCAGGATCGCGTCCTCGTGGGCGTGAAAGGCGCGCATGTCCGCGGGCGGAGCGGCCTGGAGCCGCGGCTCCGGCGGCAGGCGCTCCTCGGCGAGCGGCGAGCGCTCCGCCGTGCCGGGCGCGGGACGCCGGTCCGCGAGCAGCAGCCCGAAGTGCGTCGCGACCGCGACGGCCACGACGACGAGGAAGAGCCCGACGCCGAACCACACGACCGCGCCGGCGTTGACGTCGGTCTCCTGGTGCGCGCGGAGTCCCTCGCGGGGCGGCGGCGCCGTCCGGGACGACGTGGGCACCGACCGCTCATCCATGGTGGGCCTCCATCGCGAGCTCCATCCGCGGATCGTGGATCGCGAGCAGCGGCCGCCGGTCGAGCTCCCACAGGAAGAACGCGGTCCAGATCCCCCCGATGCCGACCGGAGCGGCGAAGTCGAGGACGTGGAACGAGATTCCCGCGGGATGGAAGATCGGCTCGACGAGCCAGATCATGTCGATCACCCGCATCGCGAGGACCCACCCGGCGACCCGCGACAGGAAACGGATGTCCTCCTTGATCCGGCGCGAGAGGAGCAGCAGGAACGGCGCTCCGAAGTACGAGAGCAGGATGAAGAGCGACACGAACTTCCACGAGGTGTGGAGGCGCGGCAGGTACCAGGAGATCTCCTCCGGGAGGTTTCCCGACCAGACGATGATGAGCTGCGAGAAGGTCATGTATCCCCAGAGCATCAGGAACATGAACTGGAGGTTCCCGAGGTCGCGGAAGACGAACCGCGACGTCGCGCGCGAGAACGGTTCGGTGGAAGCGAGGTAGCGAACCGCGAGCAGGACGACGGCCATCGCCGAGAGCCCGTGCCCGACCATGAACGACATGCCGAAGATGGACGAGTACCAGTGCGGCTCGAGCGACATGAGCCAGTCGACCGACGCGAAGAACGTGGTCGCCGCGTAGAGGATGAGCCCGGGAGCCGAGATCCGCTGGAGCTTGATGCCGATCGCCGGATCGTCGGTGGCATCCTGCTCGGCCGACCAGCGGTTGAGGAGCGAGGCGAGCCCGATCCAGATCGCGAAGAGGATCGCCGCCCGGATCCAGAAGAACGGCAGGTTGAGATACGGCGCCTTCGCCATGAGGATCGGGTCCGCGCGGACGGCGTCCGGGCGCGCCCAGACGAAGAGCTCGCGCGCGCCGAACCCGATCGGGAGGAAGAGAACGGCCATCAGCGGGAGCGTCCGCGTCGCGGCCTCGAGGATCCGGCGGATCAGGAATCCCCAGCGCCCGCCGACCATGTGATACAGCATCAGGATCGCCAGGCATCCCACGGCGACCCCGAGCCACAGCAGCCAGCCGAGGAGATACGACCGGAAGAACTGCACGTGGTCGAAGATCGCCCCGATCACGCATACGACGACGCCCGCGATCCCGATGCCGAGCGGGACTCCCGCCGGCGGGCGGCGCACGGAATTCGCGCTCATCGCTTCGGCTCCGACGAGGCCGCGGCCGGCGCCTTCGCGGCGGCCTCCGCTGCCTTGGCGGCGTCCAGGTCCGCCGCGCTCGCGTGCTGCGAGAGCTGGAGCGCGCGGATGTAGGCGGCGATCGCCCAGCGGTCCTCCGGGGTCACGCGGCTGCGGTAGTCGTACATCACGCCGAAGCCGTTCGTCATCACGTCGAAGAAGTGGCCGGCGGGCGCCTGGCGGAGCCGGTCGCTGTGGAACGAGGGCGGAGCCTTGAACCCGCGCTGGACGATCATCCCGTCTCCGTATCCGGTGCGGCCGTGGCACGGCGAGCAGAAGATGTCGAAGCGCTCCTCGCCCCGATCGAGGACCTCTTTCGTGACCGGGAACGGAAACGCGTCCGCGACGACGCCGCCGACGCGGCCCGTGTAGAGGAGCTCGTTGCCGCGCAGATCGCCGCGGGCGACGGTGTCCTCCGGAACCGGCCGCGAGGCCCGCCCGTCGGCGAAAAAGGTGCTCGACTGGAGCGGGCGCACCTTCGGCTGGTCGAACATGTCCTGCCGGCAGGCGATGCCGGCGGCGGCGGCGAGTGCGGCGAGCGCGATCGAACGCCGCACCGCCGGTCCTCTCGGACGGCGCCCCACCGCGGGACTTTCCGGACGGCGCCCTACCACGGCACCTCCCAGACGTCGCGGGGGCCCAGCGAT
>DASTIQ010000250.1 GCA_035717485.1 Thermoanaerobaculia bacterium
GGTGACGATCTCTGCCATCGAAGGTCCTTTCAGTGGACGTGTTCGTGAGTTCGGTCCTGTTCTGCCGAGCGAAAACCGAGCAGCGCAAGGACGCAGGGAGCGCCCGTACCCGAACGGTACGGGCGCGACCGAGGACGTCGCGATGCGACGGTTTGCAGCCGGCAGAATCGGCCACGACGTGCGGACGCGTCCACTGAACCCGGCCATGGTCGAGGAACTGACCCGGAATGCGGCCAATGTGCTGCCGGAAGGCGGCCTCGCAGAGAAGCTGAAGCGCGGCCGGCCGCTGCGTGTGAAGCTCGGCATCGACGTCACTGCCCCGGACGTGACGCTCGGCAACGGGATCCCGCTCCAGCGGATGAGGGCCTTCCAGGACGCGGGCCATCTCGGCGTCCTGATCGTCGGCGACTACACGACGCGGATCGGGGATCCGTCCGGGCGCTCCGAGAAGCGGCCGATGATCGACCCGGCCGAGATCGACGCCAACGCGCAGCGCTACTTCGACCACGCGAGCACGATCATCGACCCCGAGAAGACGGAGCTCCGCTTCAACAGCGAGTGGCTCGGAAAGCTCGACTTCGCCGAGATCCTTCGCCTGACGCGGACGACGACGATTGCCCGGTTGCTCGAGCGCGACGACTTCCAGAAACGCTTCGCCGCGAGCGCGCCGATCTCCGTCTCGGAGCTGCTCTACCCGTTGATGCAGGCATACGACTCGGTGGCGGTTCAGGCGGACGTCGAGCTCGGCGGCACCGACCAGCTCTTCAACCTGTTGACGGGCCGCGAGGTGATGGCCGAATACGGCCTCGACCCTCAGGTCGCCTTCACGGTGAAGTACCTCGACAGCTGGGACGGCACCGGGATGAGCGCTTCGCGCGGCAACTACATCGGTCTGAAGGAGGCGCCCGAGGAGCAGTTCGGGAAGACGATGCGCATCCCCGACGAGCTGCTCGAGCAGTGGTGGACGCTGGTCGCCGAGCGGCCTGTTCCGCCCGGCGACGCGATGGCTGCGAAGCTCGAGCTCGCGCGGTTCATCGTCCGCCGCGCGTGGGGGGACGACGCCGCCCGCGCCGCGGAGGAGCACTTCACGCGGGTCGTCCGCCGGCACGAGGCGCCGGACGAGGTGCCCGAGCTCGTCCTGCCGGACGGCGATCCCGTCCACCTGCCGGCGCTGCTCGTCGCGTCGCTCGGCGTGGGGTCCACGTCCGAGGCGCGGCGCCTGATCGAGCAGGGCGGGGTGAAGGTGAACGGCGAGGCGGTCGAATCGCTCGATCTGGCTCGTGGAGCGCTTTCCGGAGCCCTCCTGCAGGTTGGAAAACGGCGCTTCGCGCGTTTGACAGCCTGACCGGAACCGTTGCTATACTCCCCGGGCCGTTCGCACGAGCGGTGTTCGAAAGTCCCTGCACCTCGACGCAAGGAGCCTCCAAGGCCCGATTCGTAGCCGATACGATTCCTGTCTCGGAGGCCTCTGGCGCGAGTCGGAGGCTTTTTTACGCCGTCGAACGAGACGGCACCGGTCTTTGAAAACTCAACAGCGAACGTTCAAACGTCGAGTCCCGGCTGGGCTCGCCATGCGCGAGTGCGGCCGGACACGAACCTCGTCGTGCCTTCGGGCACGACCTTTGAGCACAAGCTCAAGGTGAAAGGTCTGCCGGTCCTTCGTGGCCGGCGCCAAGTCCTTCACGGAGAGTTTGATCCTGGCTCAGGACGAACGCTGGCGGCGCGCTTAACACATGCAAGTCGAGCGAGAACCGGGCCTTCGGGCCCGGGGAAAGCGGCGAACGGGTGAGTAACACGTGGGCAACCCACCCTTGGCACCGGGATAGCCCGGGGAAACCCGGATTAATACCGGATGGCCCAGCAGCTCTTCGGGGCGGTTGGAAAAGGTAGCTTCGGCCTCCGGCCAAGGACGGGCCCGCGGCGGATTAGCTTGTTGGTGGGGTAACGGCCTACCAAGGCGACGATCCGTAGCTGGTCTGAGAGGACGATCAGCCACACTGGGACTGAGACACGGCCCAGACTCCTACGGGAGGCAGCAGTGGGG
>DASTIQ010000251.1 GCA_035717485.1 Thermoanaerobaculia bacterium
CGATCCCCACCGGCACGTGGACCCGCGCCCGCGGCGTGCGGCTGTAATTGACGATCTTCTTGGCGACGACCTCGCTGTTGGGGAGGATGACGTCGTTGCCGTCGACGTCCTCGAGGATCGTCGACCGGAGCTCGATGTGCCGGACCCATCCGGCCGTCTCGCCGATCTCGACGTCGTCGCCGAGCGCGAACGGCTTGTCCCAGAGGATGATCAGGCCGGCGATGAAGTTCGCCATCGTGTCCTTGGCCGCGAGACCGACGGCGAGGCCGGCGACGCCGAGTCCCGCGAGCATCGACAGCACGTTGAACCCGAGCTGCGACGCCGCCATCAGCAGGCCGATCCCGAGGACGACGTATTTCAGGAGTTTCCGGAGGATGTCGGCGGCGAGGAGGCTCGTTCGCGCGGAAAGGCTCCGGTTGAGCAGCCGGAGCAGGACGCGGTGCAGCCCCCAGAAGATCAGGAGGACGATCACGGCGCCGAGGAGCGACGGCAGGAAATCCGCGAGCTTGACCAGGACGGCCTTGATGAACGTGTCCAGCTTGTCGTCCCATTGCGAGACGGCGGGCAGCGCGCGGGGATCGATGCTCAACGGACGGATTATAGATGTCGAACGCGGCGCGCGGACGGTATCCTCCGTGAAGGGAAAGAAATAAACTCGGGCGCGACCGCGTTCCGACTGACGGGAGACTGTATGAAAGCGAAGCTCGCCGCCCTCCTTCTTCTCGCCGCCGCCGGCGCGGCGTCGGCCGCCAAGCCGATCCCTTTTCCGGACCTCGATCTCGAAGGAAGGGACGGAGGCGGCATCCGGGTCTCCCAGCTCCGCGGCAACGTGGTCCTGGTGAACTTCTGGGCGACCTGGTGCGGTCCCTGCCGCGCCGAGCTCGCCCTGCTCCGGGACCTCTACAACCGTTACAGCGACCGGAACTTCACCGTCCTCGCCGTCAACGTCGATTCGGACCGAGAGCGCGTCGCGCCGTTCCTCAAGGCGCAGAACCTGTCGCTCCCGATCTATTACGCCAACCCCAGCGACGCCGCCGTGATGACGTCGCAGGGAATTCCGACGAGCTTCATCGTCGCTCCCGACGGCACCCTCGAGAAGGCCTACGTGGGCTACTCGCCGGAGATCGAGAAGGAGTGGATGGAGCGCGTCGACAAATACGCCAAAAAGAAAAGGGGGTCCAAATGAAACCGAAGACAGCCGGTCTCGTTCTCGCCGCCGCCCTCCTCGCGCTCGCGCTCCCCGGCGCGGCGAACGCCCAGATCCGCGAGAACACCGTCGAGATCAGTCCGTTCTACGGGTATCTCTGGGGGGGCGAGTTCGCCCACGGGTCCAACTCCCTGTTCAACGAGCGGGTCGACCTCGACGACCACGACACCTTCGGCGGGCGCATCGGGTACAACGCGACCGAAACCTTCCAGTTCGAGTTCCAGTGGTCCCGCACCGACACCCACTTCATCACCCATGACTCCGGAGACCTGTTCGGCCCCGGGGGCGAACGTCTCGGCGACCTTCGCATCGACTACTGGATGGGCTACAGCACGTTCAACTTCGGACATCGCCGCGTCGTCCCGTACGTCACGATCGGGGCGGGAGTCGCGCACCTCCACCCGTCGGGAACCGCCGTTCCGGCGAGCGACGATACGCGCTTCACCGGCAGCCTCGGGGGAGGCCTCAAGCTCTTCGTCAATCCCCATTTCGGCTTCCGTTTCGACGGCCGGGGCTATTCGACGTATCTCAATGCGGACAACGGCTGCGACCATCATCACGACAGCTGCGGCAGCCACTGGCTGACCAACGGAGAAGCCTCCGGAGGGCTGATCTTCGCCTTCTGATCCGGTTCCGCGGTGACGAAGCGACCCTCGCGCGGCGCGAAGGATAGAATGCGGAGAATGTCTCGTCTTCGGTTTTCCGCGATCGCGGCCGCCGGTCTGGCCGCGGCGGGGGCGCTCTTCGCCCAGAAGACGCCCCCGCCGAAGGTCGCCGAGCTCCCGCCCCTCTCCGAGAACGTCACCGTCGCGGTCACGAACGTCGAGGTCGTCGTGACCGATTCGAAGGGGAAAAGGGTCCCCGGGCTCAAGAAGGAGGATTTCCAGGTCTTCGAGGACGGGATCCCGCAGGCCGTCACGAATTTCTACGCCGTGACCGGCGGACGCGCGATCCTCGCCGACGGCAGCGCGGTTTCGCTGACGACCGCCGAAAAGCCTTCCGCTCCGGAGGAAATCCCGGCGACGCTCAAGGCGAAATACGTCATCTACGTCGACAACCTGAACATCCATCCGCTGCACCGGACCCGCGTCTTCCGGAGCGTCTACGACTTCATCGACAAGGCGATCGGGCCCAACGCCGAAGGCATGGTCGTGACCTTCAACCGCTCCCTGAAGATCCGGCAGCGGTTCACTTCCGAGAAGGGTCTCCTGATCGGCGCGCTCGAGCAGGTCGCGGGCGAGTCGGGCGGCGGCCAGACGCTGGTGCAGGAGCGCGAGGATGCCCTGCAGAAGATCAACGACGTCAAGACGCAGGGAGAAGCGATCAACTACGCGCAGCAGGTCGCCCGCTCGATGGACGACGACCTCCGGTCGTCGCTCGACGGGATCAAGACGACGATCGACGGCCTCGCCGGAGTCGAAGGCCGCAAGATCCTGCTCTACGTCTCGGACGGACTCCCCCAGGTGGTGGGGCAGGAGTTCTTCGACACGATCCAGACGAAGTTCCGGGCTTCCGCGGCGGCGACCGAGGCGTTCACGTTCGATCGTTCGGCCTCGTACCTCGCGCTCGTCCGCGAGGCGAACGCGCAGGGCGTGACCCTTTACACGATCGACGCGGCGGGACTCCAGGCGGACGAGAACGTCACGGCGGAGCGGGCGACGATGGACAGCCGGCCGTCGACCTTCTTCCTGCGCCAGAACTACCAGGAGCCGCTCCAGACGCTCGCGCGCGAGACCGGCGGGATCGCCGCCATCAACACGAACGATCCGACGCGCGAGCTCGACGAGGTCGCGAAGGACTTTTCCGACTTCTACTCGCTCGGCTACCGATCGACCCGCGGCGCCGTCGACCGGCCGCACCAGATCGAGGTCAAGGTCAACCGGCCCGGGCTCCGGGCGCGCTACCGCTCCGGCTACATGGAGAAGACCGTCGAGACGCGGACGGCCGAGGCCGTCACGGCGGCCCTGACCTATCCCCGCACCGACAACCCGCTCCAGTTCACGATCGCCGTGGGCGAGCCGAAGTCGTATTCCGCCGAGAACTACCTCGTGCCGGTGCGGATGTCGATTCCGCTCGAGAACGTCACGATGGTCCCCGACGGGGACGACTACCGGGGGCGCCTCTACATCTATTTCGTGGTGCTGGACTCCGACGGGAAGCAGTCCGACCTCCAGATCCGACCGCTCGAGATCAAGGTGCCCCTGAAGTCCTACGAGTCCGCCCGGAAGAAGACCTACGGCTACGACGTGCAGCTCATCATGATCCCCGGCGCGCAGCGCCTCTCGGTCGCCGTTCGGGACGGCGTCTCGAACGCCGTCTCGTACGCCCAGAAGGGCGTCTTCGTCTCGGTCCTCCCCGCGGAGAAGAAGGCGGGGTCGTAGGACCTCGATGCCGCCGCGCCGTCCCGATTCCCTCCCCCCGCGCGCCCACACCGCCCTCATCCTCTTCGCCAAGCGCCCCTTCCCCGGACGCGTGAAGACGCGCCTGGCCCGCGCGATCGGCGCCGAATCCGCCGCCGCTCTCGCGGAAGCCTTCCTGCGGGACGGCGCGGCGCGCTGGAGCGCGATGCCGGGGTGCGCTCCGGTCGTCGCCGCCGATGCCCCGGACGACCCGTTCTGGGAGTCCGTGTTCCCGGCGCCGTGGCGAATCGAACCGCAGGGAGAAGGCGATCTCGGGGCCCGGCTCTCGCGCGCCTTCGCGC
Source organism: Thermoanaerobaculia bacterium (assembly GCA_035717485.1). Lineage (NCBI taxonomy): Bacteria > Pseudomonadati > Acidobacteriota > Thermoanaerobaculia > Thermoanaerobaculia bacterium. Next base: position 3,909 of record DASTIQ010000251.1, read on the forward strand.
GGGAACTGGGCCGATTCCCGCGCGCCGCCGCGATCGGCGCCGACCATCCCTCGCTCCCGTCCGTCGAGACCGGCGCCTTCCTGCGGGAGGAGAACGCGATCTGGCCGGCGCGCGACGGCGGCTACGCGGCGATCCTCCTCTCGCGCGGCGCCGCGGAACGGCTCGCGGTCGACGGCGCCCCCGCCGCCTTCCTGTTCGAGGAGATCGCCTGGTCGACGCCGCGGGTCCTCGCCCAGACGGTCGCCCGAGCCGAGTCCCGGGGCGTGACGCTCACGCGTTTTCCCGACACCGACGACGTCGACGTGCCGGCGGACCTCGACCGCCTCGCCCGCGAACTGGCCTCGCGGGACCGGTCGTCGCCCGACTTTCCGAGCCGCACGTGGGAGGTCCTCCGGTCGATCCGGACGGAAGCGCGGGCGTGAGGATCCTCACCTCCGCCCAGATGGCCGCCGTCGACCGGGCGGCGCAGCGGAAGGAGAAGATCCCGTCGCTCTTCCTGATGGAGCGCGCCGCCGAGGGGATCGTCTCTCTCGCCGCGGACCTCTTCCCCGGCGCGCGCCGGGTCGCCGTGCTCTGCGGGCCCGGGAACAACGGCGGGGACGGGCTCGCCGCGGCGCGCATCTTCCACGCGCGCGGAATCGCCGCCACGATCGTGACGCTGGAGAATCCCGAGCGCTTCCACGGGGATGCGCTGGCCAACTGGAAGGCCGCGCGGGAGCGGGAGCTCCCCGCCGTCCCCGCGCGCGCCGCCGGCCGGCCGATCGCCGACGCGGACCTCATCGTCGACGCGCTCTTCGGCACCGGGCTCTCGCGCCCGCTCGGCGGCGCGGCGCGGCGGCTGGTCGAGGCGGCGAACGCCTCCGGCCGGCCCATCGTGGCGGTCGACGTGCCGTCCGGCCTCTCCGGCGACCGCGGCGACGTTTTCGGACCCGCGATCCGGGCCCGGGCGACCGGCGCGATCGCCGCGTTGAAGTACTGCCACGCGCTCTACCCCGCCCGCGTCCTCTGCGGCGAGATCGCGATCGTCGACATCGGCATCCCCGAGGCCCTGATCGAGACGCGCTCCCACCGTTTCGCGATGATCGCCCGCGACGCGGTCGCTCCGCTCTTTCCGCGCCGCGACCCCGCCGCCCACAAGGGGGACGCGGGGCGCGTCGCGATCGTCGCGGGAAGCCGCGGCAAGGCGGGAGCGGCGATGCTCGCGGCCCTCGGCGCGCTCCGCGCCGGAGCCGGCCTCGTCACGATCGCCTGTCCGGAATCGGTCGAGCGCGGATTCCTCGCCCGGCTGCCCGAGGCGATGACGCTGCCCCTTCCCGAGGAGGACGGGGCGCTCTCCCGGGACGCCGCCGACGCGCTGCGCCCGCTCCTGGAGACGTGCGACGCGGCTGCCGTCGGGCCCGGCCTCGGCACCGGGGAAGGCGCCCGCCGCGCGGTCCGCGCCGTGATGCGGTCGCGGGTCGCCGCCCTCTTCGACGCCGATGCCCTGAACGCCTTCGCCGGAAACCCCGGAGCCTTTCGCCGCAAGGCGGCGACGGTGATCACGCCGCATCCCGGCGAAGCGGCGCGGCTCCTGGGGTCGTCCGCGGCCGCCGTCCAGAGCGACCGCCCCCGGAGCGCGGCCGAGCTCGCCCGCCGGTCCCGGGGGGTCGCAATGCTGAAGGGCGCCGGCACGATCACGGCGTCTCCCGGGGGATTTCTCTGGCTCAACCCGACCGGGTCTCCCGCGCTCGCCAAGGGCGGGAGCGGCGACGTGCTCGCCGGGGTCGGGGCGGCCTTCCTGGCCCAGGGACTGGAGGCCGCGGACGCGGCGGTCGCGGCGGCGTTCGTCCACGGGCTCGCCGGCGAGGCGGCCGGCGAGGAACGCGGCGAGCGCGGGACGCTGGCGTCGGAGGTCGCCGACGCGGTCGCCGCCGTGCTCCGCTCGTTCGAATAGGATCGCGCCCGTGCATTTTCCGGCGCGGTTCGAATCCGGAGGGGAAGAAGAGACGCGCGCCGTCGCGCGCGACCTCGCGGCGGAGCTGCGCGCCGGAGACGTCGTCGCGCTCTCGGGCCCGCTCGGGAGCGGGAAGACGGTCTTCGTCCGCGGCCTGGCCGAGGGACTCGGCGGAGAGGCGAGGGCGGTCGCCTCGCCGACCTTCGCGATCCTCCACGAGTACGACTGCGCCCGCGCGGCGTTCGTCCACCTCGATCTCTACCGGATCGCCGACGAGGAAAAGGAGCTCCGCGAGATCGGCCTCCCCGACGTCCTCGCGGGCAAGATCGCGGCGGTCGAATGGCCGAACCGGAGCGCCGCGCGGCTCCTGCGATTCCGCTATCGCGTGTCGATCGAGGGGCCGGCCGCCGCCCGCCGCACGATCCGGATCGACCGGGAGGACGCGTGAACGCGCTCCGGCGGAGCTTCGTGACGGGCATCCTGACGCTCCTCCCGCTCGCCCTGACCTACTGGTTCTTCCGGTTTCTTTTCAACCTGTTCGACGGCCTTCTGGGCCCGGCCGCGGATCGGGCGATCGGCCGTCACGTGCCGGGCGTCGGGCTCGTGGTTTCAATCTTGCTCATCGTCGCGGTGGGAGCGGTCGCATCGAATGTTGCGGGCAAAAAAATTCTTGCTTACGTCTCGAAAATTCTAGAGAATACGCCGCTGGTCAAGAGCGTCTACACTGCGTCGCGACAAATGGTTACGGCGCTCTCGCCCGGGGGCGGGGGTTTGAAAAGAGTGGTGCTGATCGAGTACCCCCGACGGGGGGTGTACGCGATCGGGTTCGTGACCTCCCGGATGGACTGGACGTCTCCCGCCGGGGGCGATCGAAAATGGGTTTCGGTGCTCGTTCCCGCCGCGCTCAACCCGACGAGTGGGACCGTCGTCGTCGTTCCGGAGGAGGAGTTGCTCGATCCTGGCTTCTCGGTCGAGGAAGGGGTTAAACTGGTAGTTTCCGGCGGGTTCGTATCGCCGGAAAAGAAAAACGCAGGAGCGAACCGCGAATGAAACCGAACGGGTCCATCGGGCGCAAGACCTGGACCGTCTGTGGTCTGGCGATCCTGCTCACCACCGCGGCGTGCAACAAGTTCCAGTCCCGAAGCGAGATCCGGGCGGGCAACGAGCTCTTCCGCGTCGGCAAGTACGACACGGCCCTCGCCAAGTACGACCATGCCCTCCAGCTCGACCCGGGCGAGAAGAAGATCTACAAGAACATCGGCCTCGCGTACATGGGGCTGTACCAGCCGGGGTCGAAGCACCCCAAGGATCTCGAGTACGCGCAGAAGGCCATCGACTATCTCAAGAAATACGTTCAGGCCTTCCCCGACGACAAGAAGACGCCGGAGTACCTCGTCACGATGTACCTGAATTCGGGACGCATCGACGACGCTCTCGCCTTCTTCCAGGCCTACAGCCAGCAGCACCCCCAAGACGCCAAGGCCAAGGAGACGATGGCCAATCTCTATTTCCAGAAGGCGGACTTCCCCAACGGCGTCCGGATGATGGAAGAAGCGATGCGGATCACCGGCCCGAAGAAGGAAACCTACGAAACGATCGGCGCCCAGGCGTGGGACAAGGCCCACAACTATCCCGACCTGAACGACGAACAGCGCCAGCAGGTGATCACGCAGGGCATCGACGCCGAGAACAAGGCGCTCGCGATCGACGCCGAGTACCCGGAGGCGCTCGCCTTCATCAACCTCCTCTATCGCGAGCAGGCGAAGCTCGAGCAGAAGACCGATCCGCAGAAGGCGGCCGAGGACTTGGCGAAGGCCGACGAGTACCGGAACAAGGCGATCGAGATCAACAAGAGGAAGGCCGCGGAAAAGGCGGCCAAGGGCGCGGCGGCGACGGGGAAATAGAAGAATGTTCGAAAACCAGCTGATCGAATCGCAGCACCGGAAGGGCACGGGAAAGAAACCGCTGACGTTCGTCGTCTCGCTGATCATCCACGCGCTCGTGATCGGAACGGTCGTCGCCGCTTCGCTCTGGTTCGTGGAAGAAGTTCCGGAGCCCCCGATCCCGGTACAGTTCTACGCCGCGGCTCCCCCGCCGCCGCCTCCCCCTCCGCCGCCCGCGGCGAAGGCCGCGCCGCAGAAGGCCCAGCCCAAGCCCACGCCCCAGATCCCGCAGCGCGTGATGGCGCCGACGGTGATCCCCGACGTCATCCCGCAGCCGCTCCCGGCGCCCGAGCCGGTCGAGGCGCCTCCGGGAGAAGGCGTCGAGGGGGGAGTCGAGGGGGGAGTCCCGGGAGGCGTCGTGGGCGGCGTGATCGGCGGAACGAAGGGGGGCACCGGAACGGAAGTGGGCGCCCCTCTCCGCGTCGGCGGTGACGTGAAGGCGCCGATCCTGAAGGAGCGCGTCGAGCCGGTCTACCCGGAGCCCGCGAGGAAGGCGCGCATGCAGGGCGTCGTCATCCTCGAGGCGATCATCACCGCGGACGGAACGGTTTCCGACGTCAAGGTCCTGAAATCCGTCAACCCGCTTCTCGACGCCGCCGCCGAGCGCGCGGTGTCGCACTGGACCTACCGCCCGGCCACGCTGAACGGGCGCGCGGTCTCCGTGTACCTGACGGTCACGGTCAACTTCCAGCTGCATTGATTGTCGCGCGTGCGCATTAAGATGAGGAGGATTTTTTAATCATGTTGGAAATTTGGAACCAGATGAGCTGGATCGCCCGGGGGGTGGTGATCATCCTGGGACTGCTGTCGATCTACTCCATCACCGTGATGATCGAGCGTCTGATCGCGTTCGGAAAGGCGAAGAAGCAGTCCCTTCTCTTCGCGCGTCAGGTCACGACGTTCCTGAAGCAGGACAACATCGCCGGCGCGATCGCCGAGTCGAAGAAGTACAAGGACAGCCACCTCGCGCGCGTCGTCTCGGCGGGGCTCTACGAGTTCCAGTACGAGGTCCAGGCGGGAACGATGAACGTCGCCGGGCACGACGTCGTCGAGGCCGGCAAGCGCGCGGTCGAGCGCGAGGCGCTCATGGTCACGGCCGATTTCAAGCGCGGGATCGGCGGTCTCGCCACGATCGCGACGACGGCGCCGTTCATCGGCCTGTTCGGAACGGTCATCGGCATCATCCACTCCTTCGAGGGGATCTCGAAGGGCGGCGGCGGCAACCTGGCGAGCGTCTCCGGCGGCATCGCGGAAGCGCTCTGGACGACCGCCCTCGGTCTCTTCGTGGCCATTCCGGCGGTCTGGATGTTCAACTACTTCATGAACAAGATCGAGCGCTTCCAGGTCGAGATGTCCAACTCCGCGTCGGAGCTCCTCGACTATTTCGTCAAGAAGCAGGGAGCGGCCCGGGCTTCCTAGGCCGGGCGAACCCAGGGGAGGATCCATGGATCTCGGTGGCGACAAGGGAAATATCCGGAGCGAGATCAACGTCACGCCGCTCGTCGACGTCTGCCTCGTGCTGCTGATCATCTTCATGGTGGTGACGCCGATGCTCGGCACCGGCGACATCACCCTGCCGCGGACCGACCAGCCGTCGAAGAAGCCCGAGGACGAGAAACAGATCGTCCTGAACGTGAAGTACGGGAATCCTCCCATCCTCGGGATCGGCGACCAGGTCTATTCGCGCGCCGATTTCGAGAAGATTCTCGACGAGGACTACCAGCGCAACTCGACGCGGCCCGTCGTCATCAAGGCGGACGCGCGGCTGGCGTGGAAGGACGTCCGCGACGTCATGCGCGTCGCCAAGGACGCCGGCTTCGAGAACGTCGGCCTCATCACGGACAAGAAGCAGAAGCCCGGGCAGTAGCCGCACGAGCGCGAGGGAGATACCGAACATGGAAATGGGAAAAGTCGGCAGCGTTCGGAGCGAGATCAACGTCACCCCGCTCGTCGACGTCTGCCTCGTCCTCCTCATCATCTTCATCGTCATCCAGCCCATGACGCAGATGGGCTACAACGCGACGATTCCGCCGAAAGCGCCGCCGACCAGCATCGCGACGCCGCCGCCCGACCAGATCGTCGTCTCGTACACCGCGGACCGGAAGATCTATCTGAACAAGCAGGAGATGACCCAGAGCTCCCTCGTGACCCAGCTCGGGCAGATCCTCGAGAACCGCCGCGAAAAGGTCGTTTTCTTTTCCGTCGACGACAATGCGAACTACGGCGACACCATGACCGTCATGGACGCCGTCCGGAACTCGACCGGCTACAAGGAGAGCGCCGAAGAGGGCGTCAAGATCGGCATCGTGATGGAGCCGGTGCCCGTCCACTGAATCCGCCCCGGTTACGGAAAAGCAACGTTGACGGGCCCGCTCGGCGGGCTCGTTTTGTGAGGAGCAGACAATGACCTGGGAAATGCCGATCATCTTCCTGTGTTCCGCCGGCGCGCTCGTCTTCGCGTGGGGGCTGGCTCGCTGGGTCCTGAAGCGCGATACCGGAACCCCGGCCATGAAGGCGATCTCCGACGCGATCAAGGAAGGCGCCGAAGCCTTCATGCGGAGGCAGAACCGCACGATCGCGAGTCTCGCCCTCGTCCTCGCGGCCGTCATCTTCGTCCTCTACGCGTTCGCGAAGGGCGACATGAAGCTCGCGGCGACGACGACGGTGTCGTTCATCCT
>DASTIQ010000252.1 GCA_035717485.1 Thermoanaerobaculia bacterium
CGCCGACCCTCCTAATCTCTCTGGCGAAAGGGCTATTTTAGAAGCTTTCGGCCGCCTTCTTCACCGCCGCGTCAGTGTTCTTCGTGACCGTGTCCCAACGTCGCGATCGAATTCCTGCTCCCTGGGCGGGCGAGCCCGCGCAGAAGAGCATCGCCGCACCGCGGCGATCTCATCCGTCTGCCCACGAAAAAGCCCCCGGCGGCGCCGGGGGCTCGAGGGCGGAGAGAAACGCTCAGTGCGACCCGGTCGTCGCGGGGGCCGCCGGCGGAGGAGCCGCGGGGACCGGGAAACCGCGCTTGCGCATCAGCGCGCCGATTCCCGGGTCGTGCCCGCGGAAAGCCCGATACGAGTCCGCGGGGTCACGCGTGTTCCCGGTCGAAAAGACGTTCTCCTTGAGTCGCCGGGCGACGGCGGGGTCCCACGGCCCTCCGGCCTCGACGAAAGCCTCGTAGGCGTCCGCCGAGAGCGTGTCCGACCAGAGATAGCTGTAATAGCCCGCCGAGTATCCGTCGCCCGAGAAGATGTGGCCGAACTGCGGCGTGCGGTGGCGCATCACGATCTCCTTCGGCATCCCGAGCTCGGCGAGCGTCGCCTTTTCGAACGCGTCGGGATCGATGTCCTTGTCGGGGGTCGCCGCGAGATGGAGCTTCATGTCGACGAGCGCCGCGGCGAGATATTCGACCGTCGCGAAGCCCTGGTTGAACTTCGAGGCCTTTTCGATCTTCGCGACCAGCTCCGCGGGAATGGGCTTGCCGGTCTGGTAGTGGAGCGCGAACCGGTCGAGGACGTCGGGGGTCGACAGCCAGTGCTCGAGGAGCTGCGAGGGGAACTCGACGTAGTCGCGCGGCACGTTCGTTCCGGAGACCGACGGATACTCGACCGACGAGAGCAGGCCGTGAAGCGCGTGCCCGAACTCGTGGAAGAGCGCGGTCGCGTCGTCCCAGCTGATGAGGATCGGCTCACCCGCCTTTCCCTGCACGAAATTCGTGTTGTTCGACACGATCGTCGGGATCTCTCCCTCGAACCGCGACTGACTCCGATAGGCGTTCATCCACGCCCCCGACTGCTTCCCTTCCCGGGCGTACGGATCGAAGTACCAGAGGCCGACGTGCCTGCCCGCGGAGTCCTTGACCTCCCACACGCGGACGGTCGGAGTCACGACGGGAACTCCGGAGACCGGCGTGAACTTCAGGCCGAAGAGCCGGTCCGCCGTGTAGAAGAGCGCCTCCCGCATCTTCTCCAGCTGGAGGTAAGGAGTGATCGCGTTCTGATCGAGATCGTATTTCGCTTTCCGGACCTTTTCGGCGTAGTACCGGTAGTCCCACGGCTCGATCGTGATCTTCGGTCCTCCCGCCGGGGTTTCCTTGTCGGCGATCGCCTGCATGTCGGCGACCTCCTCGTGGACCCGGGCGACGGCGGGTTTCCAGACCGCTTCCATCAGCTCCATCGTCCTCTCGGGCGTCTTCGCCATGGAGTTCTCGAGACGCCAGTGGGCATGCGTCGGGAATCCGAGGAGCTTCGCGCGCTCGGCGCGCAGCCGGAGGATCTCGGAGATGATCTTCTTGTTGTCCTTCGCGTCGCCGTGGTCTCCCCGGCTGTAGTAGGTCCTCCAGACCTTCTCCCGGAGGTCGCGGCGGGCCGAATACGTCAGGAACGGTTCCATGCTGGACCGCGTGTTCAGGATCGCCCACTGGCCCCTGTGCCCACGACCCTCCGCCGCGGCGGCGGCGCCTCGGCGGACGGCGTCCGGAAGGCCTTCGAGGTCGGACTCCTTCTCGAGGAAGAGAACGTCATCGTGCTCGTCGGCAAGGAGGTTCTGGCTGAATTTCGTGAAGAGCGTCGCGAGGCGCTGGTTGATCTCCGACATCCGCGCCCGGGAGCCCCCCTCGAGCTGCGCTCCCGCGTGGACGAAGTTCGTATAGTCGAGCCAGACGAGACGTTTCTGCTCCGGCGTGAGGCCGAGCGACTCTCGCGCGTCGTATACGGCCGCGACCCGCGCGAACAGCGCCGTGTTCTGCACGATCTTGTCCCCGAACTCGGCGAGCTTCGGCGCCATCTCCGTCTCGACGGCCTGGAATTCCTTCGTGCTCATCGTCGAGCTGTAGATCCCGAAGATCGTCGAGGCGCGGTCGAACTCCTTGCCCGCGCTCTCGAGCGCGGCGATCGTGTTCGCGAACGTCGGTTTCTCGGGGTTCCGGGCGATCGCGTCGACCTCGACGAGTTCGTCGGCCATGGCCTTCTCGAGCGCCGGCCGGAAATCGGGCACCCGGACCTTGTCGAACGCCGGAACGCCGCCGTACGGCCCGGTCCACTTCGCGAGCAGCGGGTTCTCCGGCGTTTCGGCGCCCATCACGGGAACGGCGGCCAGCACGATGGCCGCGAGGAGGGGGCCTGCCTTGAACATGCGGTCTCCTTTCGCGATCGAAGCGTCATGCGACGACGATTCTCTGATATCCCAGGTGGCGGGGATCCGCAACGAGCGAATTCATCGTTTCCGCCGCGAAACCTTGATCGTTTCGGTGCGTAGCACCGGTGGTGAAGCCGCGATCGAGCTCGCCTCCCATCTTCGATCGTCGGCCGGTCTTCGAGACGCCGGTCGTTGCGATCGCGCACTGGCGCTGCCGAAGCTCCTGCCGCGGGCCCGGCGCCGAACGGGCGCAGCCGCGGCCGTTGATCGTCATCCTTCGCTCGGGCAACTTCCGGGTCGAATCTTCGGCGGAGATCGGCCTGCTCGACTGCACGCGGGCGGGGTTCTTCAACGCGAACGTTCCCTTTCGATCGGCGCATCCCTACTCGGGAGGAGACACGGGCGCGGACTTCGGGTTTCGCGCCGACGCGCTCGCCGACGTCTTCGGGCCTTTCGCGGCGGACCACCCGGAACGGCCGTTCCGGTCGGGATGCGGCCCTCTCGACGCGGAGACCTTCCTGCTCCAGACCCTCGTCCTGAAGAAAGCCGGGAGTTCGTCCCGCGACGCGCTCGAAGTGGAAGAGCTTTCCCTGCGTCTCCTCGGGAGACTGGCCGAGCCCTTCCGCGTCGGCGGCGCGCCGGGCCC
>DASTIQ010000253.1 GCA_035717485.1 Thermoanaerobaculia bacterium
TGTATCAGTTCGAGGACGGCGTGCTTTCCGGTCTGCTCGCGGCGAGAGCGGCGTTTCTCGCGACGATCAAAGGGTGATCGGCCCGAGGCCGGAAGCCCGAGACCCGATCGCCGGATGCGGCGAGCGCTACCCGCCTCCGCCGGGCCGCGGCGGTTCTTCGTTCGAAGGACGGGCTCGATTCGAGGCCCGGGCGGATTTTCGGCGTCGCCGGCGGGGAGGGGCCGCGGCGCCCAGCTCCGCCAGCGCCTCGGCCACCTCCGCCACCAGCGCGCCGTCTTCCGACGCGCCGATGTCGCCGAGCGCCCGGCCGGCGTCGCGCGCCGCCTCCTCGAAGGGGTTCACAATCCCGCGGCCGACAGGAGCCGGCCGATCACGTCGTCCCAGGTGATCGTTTCGACGACGGCGCGCCCCGCCCGCCCCATGGCCGCGAGCTCGGCGGTCCGGGGCCACATCCGCGCGAGCGCGGCGCCGAGCGCCGCGGGATCCGGGTCGGTGACGATCCCCGTGCGTCCGTCGTGCACGAACTCGAGCGGGCCTCCGGCGTCGCGGACCGTGAGAACCGCCTTCCCCGAGAGGTAGGCCTCGAGAGGAACGTATCCGTAATCCTCGTCGGCGGCCGTGACGATCACGACGCGCGCTCCGGCGAACAGGGAGAGGACCTCGGCTTCCGACGGGCTTCCGAGGAAGTCGCAGCGGGCCGAGACGCCCGACGATTTCGCGTAGTGCGCGAGCGCGTCGCGCTCCGGCCCTTCCCCGACGACTTTCAGCCTCGCCTCGGGGGCGAACGCCAGCGCGCCGATCGCGAGTCCCGGACGCTTCCACGCTTCGAGGCGGCCCACCCAGAGGGCGTAGTCCCCCGCCCCGTCGTCGCGGTACCGACCCGCGAGCGGCGGGGGGTGATACAGCGGTTCGCTCGGGATCCCGCTGTAGCGGGAGAGCCGGTCCGCGACGTTCTTCGAGTTCGCGAAGACCTTCCGCGACTCGCCCAGGCCGCGGACGTCCATCCGGCGGATCATCCGGCGGATCTCGAGGTCCTCTTCGTGGGTCTCGAAGTCGCTGTACGGCGTCGCGAACTGGTCGTAGACGGGGCGGTGCTGGTGGATCACCCAGGCGATCTTCCGCGGATGGCGGGCGACGAACGTCGGGAAGCGGGTCGTGATCACCGCGTCCACGTCGCGCCCGCCGAACCGCGTGAACTCCCCGAGGCGCCAGGCGAGCGCGCTCTTGACGAGGTCGGCGTGCGTTCCGTCGAAGAGGGGCATCGTGACGAGTTCGGCGTCGACGCCGCGGGCACGCAGCTCCTCGGTCAGCCGCTCCACGTGGCGCTCGGCGCCCCCGGTCAGGAACGGCGTCCGGACCGCCGCGACGAGGACGGCGGCGCGGCTCACGCCGGGGGGCGCTCGGCGAAGAGCGCGTAGTCCTGGAATCCGAAGAGCCAGCGATTGATCTTTCGCTCGTTCTCCCCCGTCTCGGCGAGCGTCTCTTCGGCGGGGACCGGCGCGAGATACCGGATCTCCTTCTGGAGGAACCCCGCATCGCGCGCGAACAGCGAGAGGGTCGCCGCCGGAACCGGCCAGCGATGGGTCGGATCCAGGCGATAGGCGCGCATCGCGTAGAGCGAATCCGGATTGATCGTCTCGAGCAGGAGGCGGCCGCCGGGAGCGAGCGCCTCGAAGGCGCGCCCCAGGAATTCCCGCACGGCCGGGGGCTCGAGATGCTCCACGAACTGGAGCGCCGAGACCCCGCCGAGCGAGCCGCGCGCCCCGGCGAGCCGCTCGAAGGCGTCTCCGGCCGCGACCGGCAGACCCTCGCGCGCCGCGATCCCCGCCGCGACGCGGTTCGCGTCGATTCCTTCCGCCTCGATCCCGGAGCGCCGGAGCAGGCTCACGAATTCGCCGCGCCCGCAACCGCAGTCGAGGACGACGCCCGGAGCGCCGCGGAAGAAATCGACGTACTGTTCCTGCCGCTCGCGGACGGTCTCCTCGCTTCCGCGGAATTCCTCCTCGAAGCGCGCGTAGAGGCCGTCGGTGATCCCGGGAGCCGGCGCCGACGGCGCGGCTCGCGGCGAGTCCGCCGGAGCGCCGGCGCGCTCCACCGCCGCCACCCTCGCCTGGAGGACGTCGTTCTGGCGGGCGAGCCGCCGCTCCGCCTCCGCGAGATCCCGGCGGAGCTCCTCGACCGTCCGCTCGAGCGCGCGGGCCCCTTCGAGGAGCTTCGCGTTGAACGTTCCCTGCGAGCGGGTCGCGATCCGCAGGATGCGCAGGAGCGTCCGCTTGACGAACGCCAGCCCCGCGCCCGCCGGGACCGAAGGGACGGAGTATCGTTCCGCTCCCGCCCACGCCCGGAGCGCGGGCGAGTCGCCCGCATTCTCGGCAGGGTGCGGAGCCGCCTCGCGGACCCCGCGCCGGATCTCCTCGGCCAGCCGCTCGACGGAAAGCCGGTCCTCTTCTTCGCGGCTCATCGGGTCGCGCGATGATATGCCGGGTCCGGAGAGATCTCTCGGGTCACGCGGGCGCGGCCCGCGTTTCGCGGTCGCCGGACGACGCGGCCGTGTCCCAGACCGCGATCCCGAGCGCGACGACGATCGGTCCGAGGAACAGCCCGAGAAAACCGAATGCCGCGAGGCCTCCCATCACGCCGAAGAACACCGGCAGCGTATTCATCTCCGATCGTCCCGAGATGATCATCGGCTTGAACCAGTTGTCGGCGAGCCCGACGATCAGGGCCCCCCACGCGAGGATGCCGAGACCGCGGCCCGTGGCGCCCTGCGCGAGCAGCACGATTCCGGCGGGAACCCAGACGAGCGCGGTGCCGCCGACCGGAAGGAGCGACAGGAAAGCCATGATCGCGCCGAAAACCACGGGAGACGGCAGTCCGAAGATCGCGAACCCGATCGCCCCGAGGATCCCCTGGAGGAGAGCCGTGAGGAGCGTCCCGAGAAGGATCGCGTGCAGAACGGCGTCGAGGCGCTTCACGAGCTCGCCGGTCTTCCCCGGTTCCGTCGGGATCGCCGCCAGCAGATGCCGCCAGAGCGCCTCCCCGTCCCGGAAGAAGAAGAACAGCGTGAAGATCATGATGAAGAACGAGGCGAGGAGTCCCAGGAAGCCGAACGCCAGGCCCGAAGCGACCGCCGCCATGCGCGCCGCCAGGTTCTTCAGGCCGGTTTCGAGCCACGCCCGCAGATCCGCGCTCGTGACGGGAACGGCGTCGGTGACGCGCGCGATCGCCCGCGTCATGAACGGCAGGCGGAGGACGTCGCCGGCCGAGCTCACCTGGTGGGCGTTCAGCCACCCGCCCGCGAGGGCGTAGAGGTGGGCGCCCTGGCGGAAGAGCGCGCCGGCGAGCAGCACCGCCGGAAGGATGACCAGGAGAATCGTCAGCACGGTCACGACGAGGGCGGCGAGGTTCGGCCGCCGCAGCCGTTTCCGCGCGCGCCGGTACACCGGCATGAGGAGGATCGCGAGCACCGCCGCCCATGCGATCGGCGCGAGGAAAGGCTCGAAAACCCGCCACAGCAGATACGCCAGGACCGCACCCGCCGCGATCGAGAACGCGAGCGAGCGGGCGCGCGGCATGCCCCCGGATGATAGCATCGGCCGCCGTGACGACGGCCGGAATCGAGCCTCCGCTGCGCGCTTCGGCGCTCCCGGACGCGGAGGGGAACCTCCGGCGGCGATCCCTCTTCTTCCGGGCGGCCCGGGCCGAAGGGTTTCGCCGGATCGGCGTCGCCGCCGCGGGTCCCGCGCCCCGCGCATCGGATTTCGAGGCATGGCTCGACGCCGGGATGCACGGGTCGATGACCTACCTCGAGCGGTCGCGTCGCCTCCGGGCCGATGCGCGCGCTCTCCTGCCGGAAGCCCGCTCGGTCGTCGTGCTGGCCGACGCCTACCAAGCGGGCGACCCCGCGGCTCCCGACGGAACCCGCACGGCGCGGTATGCGCTCGCCGAGGACTACCACCGGACGCTCCGCGCGCGGTGCGAACGGGTCGTCGCGGCGGTCCGCGGAGCCGGTGTCGCGCTCTCGGCGCGGATCTGCGTCGATTCCGCACCGCTCGCCGAACGCGCGTTCGCCGCCGCCGCCGGCATCGGCTGGATCGGGAAGAACGGCATGCTCATGAACGCCGAAGACGGGAGCTGGCTGCTCCTCTGCGCGATCGTCACGGATCTCGCCCTCCCCGCCGACTCCCCGGCCGCGGAACGCTGCGGGTCCTGCACCCGCTGCCTCGACGCCTGTCCGACCGGCGCGTTCCCCCGCCCCGGCGTGGTCGACGCGAACCGATGCCTCTCCTACTGGACGATCGAGCAGCGCGGCGCGATTCCGGAATCGATCGCGCGGCAGATGGACGGGTGGGTGTTCGGCTGCGACGTCTGCCAGGAGGTCTGTCCGTACAACGCGGCGATCGAGACCGGAACGCTCGAGCGCCGGCCGCCGTCGCTCGCCGAGCTCCTCGAGACCGGGGCCGCGGAGTGGAAGCGGCGATTCGGCGACACGCCGGTGGCGCGGGCGGGGGCCGCGGGAATGCGGCGGAACGCGGCCGCGGTCGCCGAAGCGCGAGGCGACCCCGCCTTGCTCCCCGTGATCGCCCCGCTCGCCGCGGGGAAGCATCCGATCGTCGCGGCGCAGGCGGCTCGCGCCGTTCGCGCGCTCGATGCGCGATGACGCCGTGTCGGATCCCGCCCATCCGCTCCCTCTGGTTCTCGTCGTCGCCGCCGTCGTCGTCCGGGACGGCCGCGTCCTCCTCTCGCGGCGGCCGCCCGGAAAACACCTCGCCGGCCTGTGGGAGTTTCCGGGCGGAAAGGTCGAGGAGGGAGAGACGCCGGAAGGCGCGCTCGCGCGCGAGGTCCGCGAGGAGCTCGGCCTCGAGATCGAGACTCCGCTCCCGTACGCGTTCGTGCACCACGAATATCCGGAGAAACGGATCCTGATGCTCGCGTACCGTTGCGGCGCGCAGGGCGATCCGTCGGGGACGCCGCTCGAGTGGCGATGGCAGCCGCTCGCCGATCTGGATCCGGACGAAATGCCGGCCGCCGACGAGGCGATCGTCGCCGCCCTCCGGGGAGAAGCCGCATGACGACGTCTCTCGTCCTCTTCCTGGCCCTGTTCTTCTTCTTCCTCCTGCTTTCCGCGTTCTTCGCGGCCTCGGAGACGGCGCTCGTGGCGCTCGGACGGATCGACCTCCAGCACATGCGCGAGCGGAAGATCCGGGGCGCCGACACGGTGGACCGCCTGAAGAAGCAGCCGGCCCGGCTGCTTTCCGCCGCCCTGATCGGCCAGAATCTCGCGACCTCCGCCGCCTCCGCGGTCGCGACGGTGGCGGCCGAGAACCTCTTCGGGGAGAAGATCGGCATCGCCGCCGCCGTCGTGGTCTCGACGATCCTGCTCTTCTCGCTCGGCGAAATGACGCCGAAGTCGATCGCGGCCGCCTCGCCCGCGCGCGTCTCGGTCCTCGTGGCCCGTCCGTTCGAGCTCTTCACCCGGGCCGTCGACCCGGTCGCGAAGATCGTCATCTTTCTCGTCCACCGGATGCTCGCCCTCTTCGGCATTCCCCAGACGCGCCCGGCGATGACCGAGGAAGAGATGAAGGCGGTGATCAACATCGGGCACGCCGAAGGTCTCCTCGAGAAGGAGGAGCGGGAGCGGATGGTCCGGGTCCTCGAGTTCGGCGACCGCCGCGTCTCCGAGGTCATGGTCCCGCGGCCGCGGATCGTCGCGATCGCGGAAACCGCCACGTTCGCCGAGGCGCACGCGATCTTTTCGCAGCACAAGTTCTCGCGCGTTCCGGTCTATCGCGAATCGCTCGACAACGTCGTCGGAGTGCTCAAGGCGAAGGACCTCTTCGACCTGAGCCCGGAGCAGCTCGCCGCGTTCACCCCGGCGCGCTTCGCCTCGGCCCCGTTCCTCGTCCCGGAGTCGAAGAGCCTCGACGACCTCTTCCGCGAGATGAGGCGCCGGAAGCAGCACATGGCGATCGCCATCGACGAATACGGCGGGACGGCGGGGCTCGTCACGATCGAGGACGCGATCGAGGCGCTCCTCGGCTCCATCCAGGACGAATACGACGAGGAGGCGCCCGGCTTCACGAAGATCGACGAACGGACCTACGTTCTCGACGGAAGCTTCCGGCTCGCGGATCTCGAGAGCCGGTTCGGGCTCCGCTACCCGAACGCGATCGACGAAACGGTGGCGGGGCTCCTCCTGCAGCGGTTCGGCCGGATTCCCGGCAAGGGGGACCGGATGCGCGGGCGCCAGGCGGAGTTCGTCGTCCTCGAAGCGTCGCCGTCGGCGATCCAGCGCGTCAAGATGATCCTCCCCCGCCGACCCGGCTCCGCCTCTACAATGCCGGGCGCATGAACGCCGAATCGCCGCGCGTCGTCACCCTGCTCCGCGGAGACGGGGTCGGTCCCGAAGTCAGCGAGGCCGTCCTGGCGATCCTGGACGAGGCGGGCGCGCGGGTCGTCTTCGAAGAGGTGAGCGCCGGCCTCGAGTCGCAGCGCGCCCAGGGCGATCCCCTTCCTCCGTCGGTCCTCGATTCGATCCGGAAGAACGGCGCCGCGCTCAAGGGCCCGCTCACGACGCCGGTCGGCGGAGGCTTCAAGTCGGTCAACGTGCGTCTGCGGCAGAATCTCGATCTCTACGCGAATCTGCGGCCGGTGAAGAATTTCGCGAACGTTCCCACGCGCTTCACCGGCGTCGATCTCATCGTCGTGCGCGAGAACACCGAGGACCTGTACGCCGGCCTCGAGCACGTCGTCGTTCCCGGAGTCGTCGAGTCGCTGAAGATCATCACCGAGAAAGCGTCGACGCGGATCGCGCGGTTCGCGTTCGAGTACGCGCTGAAGCACGGCCGCCGCCGCGTCACCGCCATCCACAAGGCGAACATCATGAAGCTCTCGGACGGCCTCTTCCTCGAATGCTTCCGGCGGGTCGCCGCCGAGTACAGCGAAGTGAAGGCCGACGAGCGGATCGTGGACGCGCTCTGCATGGACCTCGTCCTGAAGCCCGAGACCTACGACGTGCTCCTGCTCGAGAACCTCTACGGCGACATCGTTTCCGACCTCGCCGCCGGCCTCGTCGGCGGGCTGGGCGTCGTCGGGAGCGCGAACCTCGGCATCGACTACGCGGTCTTCGAGGCGGTGCACGGATCGGCGCCCGACATCGCCGGGAAAGACCTCGCCAACCCGACGGCGCTCCTGGTCTCGGCGATCATGATGCTGGACCACTTCGACCAGCAGGAGGCCGCGGAGCGGATCCGCCGGGCGCTCGAGGAGACGTACGCGGCCGGGATCCGGACGCGCGACCTCGGGGGGACGGCCGGAACGAAGGCCTTCGCCCGGGCGGTCGTCGAGCGCCTCCGGGGACAACCGTAAGAATCGTGTATTGATCAGGCGGCCGCAGCGTCGAGCCGCGCGCGCAGGGCGCGCGTGTGGTCCGGCGTCGTGCCGCAGCAGCCGCCGACGATCCGGGCGCCGAGCGTGAGCCACTCCGCGGCGAGATCCGCGTACGCCCCGGGGGAATCGCCGTCGGAGAGGATGTTCGCGTAGGCGCCGAACGGCCGCCCCGCCGCCGCGTTCGCGAGCCGGAGGACGTCCTTCCCGATCGCCCGGCTCGAGACGCAATTGATGCAGACGGCCGCCGCGCCCGCTTTCCAGAGCGCGTCCGCGGTCCCGGCCAGGTCTTCGCCCGAAAGCAGGCGCCCTCCGCCGTCGGTCGTGATCGACGCGGCGAACGGCAACCCCGAGAGCCGCGCCGCCCGAGCCGCCGCCATCACCTCCCGCCGGGTGCCGAACGTCTCCAGCAGCAGGAGATCGACTCCCGACGCGGCGAGGAACTCCACGTGCGCCGCGTGCGAAACCTCGAGCGCGATCGCGTCCTCCGGCACCAGGTCGGGCCGATAGCAGTCGAAGAGCGGAGCGACGGAGCCGGCGACCCGGACGGGCCGGTCCGCGGCGTCGGCGGCCTCCCGGGCGATCCCGACGGCCAGACGCGTCAGTTCCGCGGCACGGTCCGCGTTCCCGCTCTCGTCGAGCGCGGTGCGGGTGGTCCGAAAGGTATTCGCCGTCAGGACGTCGGCTCCGGCGTCCGCATTCTCCCGGTGGATGGCGGCGACGAGCTCCGGCGCCTCGACGAGCGCTCTCGCCGACCAGAGCGGGACGTCGAGCTCGAGACCCCGCCGCTCCAGCTCGCTCCCCATCGCCGAGTCGAGGAGGATCGGCGGGCCCGCCTTCAGACGATCCAGGAACGTGTCAGCCACTGTCGATTGCCGAGCGTACAGGAGTCGACGCCGCGACGCCGGATCGTCGGGCGGC
>DASTIQ010000254.1 GCA_035717485.1 Thermoanaerobaculia bacterium
TCCCGCCCAGAAGACCGCCGTCCATCGGCTGACCCGGTGCTGCATCGATACTCCTTTCATCGGCTCACAGAAGATCGGCGAAATGCGGTTCGGCCTTCACGAAGAGGAGTGAACCGAGCATCGCCGCGGCGGCGGAGAATACCAGCAGGAACGCGGCCGAGCCGGCACCCGGCAGCGTGTGGCGGAAGAGCGCGTCCCGGAATCCTTCGATCAGGTGGGCGACCGGATTGGCGGAGACGACCCAGCGGAAACGCACCGGAACGAAAGAGACCGGATAGAAGATCGGCGTGAGGAAACCGACCATCGCGAGGGCGAGACCGGCCACCTGCGCCGTGTCCCGCAGGAAGACCTGCAGCCCGGCGAGCAGGCATCCGATCCCGTACGTCGCGAGGATCTGGGCGGCGAGCAGCGGAACGACGAGAGCCGCCCAGCGCGGGGAGAAGTGTCCCCGCCAGGCGAGATACGCGGAATACAGGAAGAGCCCGATCAGCTCGTTGACGACGGCGGAGAGCACGACGGTCGCGACGAGCGTCTGCTTCGGGAAGACCGCCTTCTTCACCATCGCCGAGTTGTCCGTCAGGCACGTGGAGGAGCGCATCAATCCTTCCTGGACGGCGAGCCACGGGATGAAACCCGCGAGGAGATATTCCGGAAAAACGACCCCGGCCGGCTCGCCCGAGAGAGGGATCTTCAGAACCACCGAGAAAACGAACGTGTAGATGACGACCCAGGCGAGAGGCGCCAGGAGCGCCCAGACGGGCCCGAGGAACGATCCGACGTAACGGGACCGGAGGTCGCGGACGACCAGTTCGGACAGCAGATACAGCGAATTCCCCGCCCGGCGCCCCTCCGACTTGACTTTCACAGGGGGCGGATTATATTGGGGCGGGAAATATGGTGCAACAGCATTTC
Source organism: Thermoanaerobaculia bacterium (assembly GCA_035717485.1). Taxonomy (NCBI): domain Bacteria; kingdom Pseudomonadati; phylum Acidobacteriota; class Thermoanaerobaculia; species Thermoanaerobaculia bacterium. The sequence goes on from DASTIQ010000254.1 coordinate 913, forward strand.
TCCCTTTCGCGACAGAATCAGGTCGGCGCCCGCATCCGCGCGCTCCGGAAAGGGAGAAACCTCACCCAGACCGAGCTCTCGGAGAAGATCGGGATCCTCCAATCGGACCTCTCGCGCATGGAAAAAGGGGAATACAAGGTCGGACTCGACACGCTGTTCAAGATTCTCGCGGTCTTCGAGCTCGACATGGGCTCGTTCTTCGACGACGGCGCCGCCGTCACCGCCGACGACGACCGGCAGCTGTGGAAGGATTTCCTCGCGCTCGACGACGAGGCGCGGCGCGAGGTGCGGGACTTCATCCGGTTCAAGATGTCGCAGCGAAAGGGCGACGCTGGGGAATAACGTCTTGTTTACCCTTGCTTTCTGACCCCCGGGTGTTACATTTGGAAGATCCGCGAACCACGATGAGCGATCGCCGCAAGCATCTCGAATTCCTCCGCCGGACGGCGCGAGAAGCCGTGTGGCAGGGCGACTGCGAACGCGCCCTCCTCCTCCTCGACGAGGGCCTGACGCTCGCGCGTGCCTGGAAGCTCCGTGAGACGGAGGACCTCTTCCTCTGCAACCGGATCGCGACGCTCGTCGAGATGGAGCGCAACGATTTCGATCTCGCCGCATTGAAGGAGGTCGTCCTCCGGCATCCGGACGGCCGCCTCGGCGCCTTTGCCGCCTACACGGCCGCCTGCGCGCACGAGCTCCGGAAGGAATACGCGAAAGCGCGAAACTACGCGCAGATGTCGATCGGCCGCGCCGAAGGCGTGCACGCGTACCTGAAGGGAGTGTCGCTCAATCTCCTCGGGAGCCTCGAGCTCTCCGAGAGCCGGTTCCAGACCGCGCTCCCGATGTTCCGGGAGGCCGTCGAGATCTACTCGGACTGCGACCAGGACACGACGCGGGAGACCGCCGTCGCGGAAGACAACATCGGCTACGTCTACATCGCCTGCGACGAGGTGTCGGTGGGCCTTCCGATCGTCGAACGGGCGCTCAACCAGTTCGACGCGATGGGGGCGCGCGCCTTCACCACGTTCCCCAATCTCGATCTCTGCCTCGGGCACCTGAAGCTCGAGCACTACGACGAAGCGGAGCGCTGGGGGATCCAGGCGCTCGCGCTCGGCCAGGAGTTCGGGCAGGAGAAGGTGATCAAGAACTCCCACTACCTCCTCGGCGAGATCTATTCCGAGGTGGGGCGTCGCGGCGACGCCGAGCAGCACTTCGACGCGCTGTCGAAGTTCTATCCCGATTTCCCGTCTCTCAAGGGCTTCCTCCACCAGGTGAACGTGGTGGGGATGATCAACCTGAGGGCGTGAGGAGAAGACCATCATGAAGCGGGGCCGTTTCTCTCTCGTCGCGTCGCTCCTCGGAATCGCGTTCGCGGCTCTCGCCGGGATCGCCGGCGCGGAGGAACGCTCGCTCCTCACCGCGGACGGGACGCTCTACCACGTGCAGTCGGGCCTCTACGGGTCCTTCGAACCGAACGGAACGCTCGCTTCCCCGACCGACTTCGTGATCCACTGGGATTCCCGGGATCAGGCCGGCATGACGCAGTCGGGGATCATCCCCGGCACCGCCAACGGCGATCCCAAGAACCAGTTCGACCTCGCCTACGACTCCCTGTCGAACTCGCTCGTCCTCGTCTGGAACGATCGCCTGCAGGTGATCAATTCGATCCAGTTCGCGATTCTCCAGAAAGGAATCTGGAGCGGAGCCCAGCTGCTGCCGTCCGGGATCTTCAGCTTCGCGAGCAACCCGCAGATCCTGATCACCCACCAGACGGTTCAGGACCTCGACGCCGCCGGGAATGAAGTCGACTCGCTGCGCTCGATCATTTCGGTGATCTGGTGGGAAGATTCGATCCGCCCGCGGGCCCGCCTGGCGCCGATCTTCGTCGAAAACGGCACCTTCAATCTCGCCGACATTCCCATCTACGATCTTCCCGAGCTCGTCGGCAGCCAGACGATCGAGTGGCCCGCGATCCTCGACAGCCCGCTGTACGAGGCTCCTTCCCTGCAGCAGGACGGCATGTCGTCGACGATTCTCGCGAGCTTCGCCGACGTCGCGACCAAGACTCTCCAGGTGGCCCAGATCACGTTTCCCTCCGACTTCCGCCACGTCATCGATCCGATGCACGGGCGGCACGTCGTCGTGATCCTCGGCCACAACTCGTCCCCGATCCTCGAGGCGGTGCCGGCAGGTCCGACGCTCCTCGGGACCGTCGTCGGCAGCAACTATCAGCCCACGGTCTACTGGCAGTCGGATCCGGCGCACGTCAACTACTCGATGTCGGACGGAACGCAGTGGACGCCGACCCGGACGGTCACGCTCACGCCGGCGCTCGGCGCGGATGCCGCGGTGTCGCTCATCCGCCGCATGGCCATCCAGAACTAGAGCGCGCGGCGCGCATCGTCATGCGCGCTCTATCCTGAGCGAGATCGTCGCGACGAGCGAGCGACGGATCCGCCGCGCAGCGTGGCGACCGGCCACACCGCCTCGACGAGCACCCTGCCGTGCAGGCATTTTCAGCGCATTTCGAATTTCGTGTATTGCCGTTCGAGGAGAACCGCAGACGAGGAGATGACCTCACAACCG
>DASTIQ010000255.1 GCA_035717485.1 Thermoanaerobaculia bacterium
CGGCGCGCGCAGCGCCTTCGCCGTCTTCAAGCGCAGGCGCGCGGCCTCGATCGCGGCCTGGGGGGTCCTTCTCAAGTTCCGGGCGAGACGGGTGAAGCCCAGGAACGCGATCAGCCACTTGGTCGGGTCCCACTGGTACCAGCGCACGCCGTTGCGAAAGTCCGAGGGGAACTTGTGGTGGAAGTTGTGGTACCCCTCGCCGTTGGTGACGAAGGAGAGCAGGCCGTTGTCGCGCGCCGAATTCTCCTCCGTGTAGGGTCGCTTGCCGTAGAGGTGCGCCACGGAGTTGACGAGGAACGTCGTGTGGTGGATCACGGCGATCCGGAGGAAGCCTCCCCACAGGAGACCTCCGAGAGGACGGCCGAACAGCGCCCCGATCGCCGTCGGAATCCCGAGGCCCGCGATCAGGCCGAACCAGTTGTTGAGATGGAATTGCCAGCGGACCAGACGATTGGCCTTGAGATCGGGAACGTTGTCGTACGTGAGCTCCCCCGGCTCTTCGTAGAAGAGCCACAGGACGTGGGCCCACAGTCCGCCGCGCTTGATGCTGTACGGATCCCAGTCCCGGTCCACGTAGCGGTGATGGTCGCGGTGGTCCGAAGACCACTTCAGGGCGGAGTTCTGCAGGGCCATCGAACCGAAGAAGAGAAAGAACGCCTGCAGGGCCGGATGGCTCACGTACGCCTTGTGGGAAAAGCAGCGGTGGTATCCCGCGGTGACCGAGAAGCTCACGAGACCGAACAGAACGAAGAAGAGCGTCGGCTCCCACCAGCGAACGCCGTATGCGATCGCGTATGCGGCCGTCCCGAAGATGCCGATGACGGGCGTCAGGGAGAGGAACAGGATGTTGAACCAGCTCAATCGCCGTTCCTGCGCCACCTCCTCGGCTCCGGCGGATCGCGGGACGAGGTTTCGCCGGATCACGCTCCACCCCCCGCGGCCTGGACGGCCGGAAGCAGCGTGGCCAGGCCGAACGCGCTCTCGTGTCGCAGGGAATTGATGAAGAAGGTCGGCACCTCGACGACGCCGCTGCGAACGCCCTCTTCTCGCACCACGCGAACCCTCGTCAGGTGAACGTGGCCCCGCATGTCCCGCTGGAATTGATCGGCATCCAGACCAAGGGCGCGGGCGTGCTCGGCCAGCCTGAGCTGGTCCTCCGCTCCCTGATTTTCGAACATCCGGTCGTGGATTTCCCAGAACTTCCCCTGGGCCCCGGCCGATTCCGCCGCCTCGGCCGCGCCCTCGGACTTCCCGTCCAGCGGGAGCCTGGGGAAACTCCGGAACACGTAACGCAGCCGGGGGCCCATCTTCGCCTGGATCTTCTTGACGGCCCGATAGGATTTTGCGCATTCCCCGCACGTGAAATCTCCGTAACCCACGAGCGTCACCGCCGCGAGGGGGGACCCCCGGACGTGGTCCTTCGAATTGACCGGCGCTTTCAGCACCTTCGCCTTCTTGCTCACGAGAGATTCCCTGCGATCACGGCTTCCGCGGCCTCTCTCGACGGATCGGCGGCGAGAACACCGGCACTTACTCCGATGGCCGCGCGGCGCCGAAGGTTGGTCGGGTTTCCTGTAATAAGGTCTTGCAACATAAGAATTTCCTTTTCAAACTTCCGACTGACAGCATGGCGCAATCACGCGGGACCGTCCAATATCTTGTTTCACTCGTGGCGAGACGTCGGAACGATCATCGCGGCGCGGCTGATAAAATTCCCGTTCACCAACATGGAGCTTCGCCACCTCCGGTATTTCATCGCCGTCGCCGATGAGCTTCATTTCGGCCACGCGGCCGCCCGCATTCACATCTCGCAGCCGGCTCTGAGCCAGCAGATCCGAAACCTCGAGAAGGAGCTTCACGTCGAGCTGTTTCGTCGGTCGAAGCATCGAGTCGAGCTGACCCGGGCGGGAGAGAGCTTTTCGAGGGAGGCGCGGGAAATCCTGGCGTCGGCCGACCGGGCGGCCGACCTCGCGCGGCAGGCCGACCGGAGTGACCGGGGCCGGCTCGTCGTCGGCGCTTCCCCGAAGACGAACTGGCAGATCATGCGTCGCGTTCTACGGGATTTTGCCGACCATTTCCCCGCCGTGGAGGTCATCGTCCAGGTTCTGGCGACGGGTACCCAGACCGCGGCCCTTCAATCGGGAGGGATCGACGTCGGTTTCGTGAGCCTTCCGGTGTCGGGCGAAGGGCTGGGTTCCGAATGCCTCGAGCGGGCGCCTCTGCGGGTCGCCCTGCGCCGGGGGCATCCGATGGCGTCGCATCGAAAGGTGGCCCTGGAGGATCTGGCGTCGGAGCGCTACGCGCTCTGGCCGCGCGAGCTGGAACCGGGCCTCTTCGACCAGATGACACAGATCTTCACCCGGGCGGGCTTCGGCGAGCCGATTCCCCTGGAGGGGTTTTTCCCATCGGGCCGAACCACGCTGGGGATGGTCGCGGCGGGTCTGACGATCGCCCTCGTGGATCCCGGCACGCAGGTCCCGACGCCGGGCGTCGTCTTTCGTCCCTTGAAGAAACCTCTCTTCGTGGAGCTGGGTGTGGTTTACCGGCGGGGAGACTCATCGCCCCTGTTGACGCACTTCCTCGGTTCCGTTCGGGAGCTCGCGCGGAGAGCCGCGCGTACCCGATCACGGGCGGTCAACAGATCGACGAATGCGGGAGGGACGGGCTGATCGTTGACCCGAGCGAGCCGGGAGAAAGAGTTCACCCGACAGGCTCGTCAGCAGCCCGACCGTCGATCGTCTCCATGTTCTTCGGCTTGAAATCTCATGCGATGCTTTCTTCCGGCTGCCGGATCATCGGCAGGTCTGCGGTGAAGGCGCACCCCTTTCCCGGGATGTTGCGCACATGGAGCGTGCCGCCGCTCGCCTCGAATCCACGCTTGCTCATCGTCAGACCCAGGCCGAGGCCGCTGCGATCGCTCCCGCGCCTCCCGAACGGCCGGAAGAAGCCGAGAAGATCGTCGGAGGACAGCCCTCCGCATTCGTCCTCGACTTCGATCCGCACCCGGTCCCCGATCGTCGACGACCGGAGGACGACCCCTCCCTCCCGGCGCGTGAACTTGAACGCGTTCTGGAGGAGATTGCCGACGGCCGAAGCCAGGACCTGCCGGTCGGCTTGGACCGACGCCGATCGATCGTCGCGCGCGACGGTGAGGCGCAGGCGTCGGGCCTCGGCTTCCATCTTCGCGGTCGCCTCCACCTCGTCCATGAAGCTGCCGACGAGGATTCGCTCGCGATGCAGGATGTCGGCATCGACGCGGGTCTCCGAGAGCGACCGGGCGACGAATGCCTGCATCCGGGACAGGGCCCGCCCGAGAATCACGCCCGTCGCCCCGTTGGCCCCCACGTTCCCCGTCCGAAGGGCTTCGAAGGATATCGTCGCGGTATTGAGAAGGTTGCGAAGCTCGTGGGCGAAAGCTCCCCGCCGCTCGGTGTCCGCCGCCGCGATCGCTTCGTCGCGCTTTCGCCCGAACTCGGTCACGGCCAGGGCGATGGCCTCGTCCAGGCAGCGATTCAGCGTGCGGAAGTCGTCGGTCGAGATCGGCGCATTCCGTTCGAGGGCCAGCTCGGTGATCGCCTGGCAGATGTCGCCGTAGTCGTGGACCACCTGGCTCACGGTGAACCCCAGGCGAAGCATGTCATCGCCGCGGCGCGCCGCGCTCTCCCGGATCTCCGGGCTCGAATCCATCCCCCCCGCAGAATGTCGGCGAGCTGGTCCAGGAACAGAGGAACGCCGCTTTCGAGCTCCTCGGGCGTCGGAACGGGAAGCGATCTCGCGGCGACCTTCGCCCGGCAGGCCGCGATGAGCTCGGTGCGGTTCTGCGTGATGAATTCCTGCAGCATGGGAGCCTCCGACTCCACGATGGCTCTTTCCCTCGGGACAGTCCAATCGCTTCTTTCTCTCGTATCGAGACGCGAAACCGATCGCCGCCGCCGGTCCCATGTAAAATTCGAACCTCGACATGGAGCTTCGACATCTTCGATATTTCGTGGCGGTGGCCGACGAGCTCCATTTCGGCCGCGCCGCCGCGCGGCTGCACACTTCCCAGCCCTCGCTCAGCCAGCAGATCCGGGATCTCGAGCGAGAGCTCAAGGTCGACCTCTTCTTTCGGACGAAAAGGCGCGTCGCGCTGACTTCGGCCGGAAAGCGCTTCCACCAGGAAGCCCGCGCCATTCTCTCCTCGGCGGAACGGGCCGCCGGTCTCGCGCGGGAAACCGCGCGGGGGGAGTCCCGGGAGCTCTCGATCGGCATCTCGCCGGAGACCGACTGGTTCTTCCTGGGCAAGGTTCTCAACCTTTTCGCGGAACACGCGCCCTCCGTGGCGGTCCTGTTCCAGAACCTGACGCCGGAGGCTCAGGTCGCGGCGCTTCGGGGCGGTCAGATCGACGTCGGATTCGTCGGACTTCCTCTCGAGGCCGACGGGCTGGTCACCGAGCCGACGGGACGGGTACGACTGGTGGTCGCCCTGCCGGCGAATCATTCGATGGCGGAGAAGCCCGATCTGAAGCTCGAGGACCTGTCCAGGGAAGCCTACGTGCTCTGGCCGAAACACCTCTCCCCCGGCGCCTACGAGCAGATGCTCTCGGTGTTCCGGCAGGCGGGTTTCGGGCCGCCCATCGAGATGGAGGGGGGAATTCCGTCGACGCGAACCGTTCTCGGGATGGTCGCGGCGGGCCTGACGATCGCCCTCGTCGATCCCGTCCTCGAGCACATGTCGGCATCCGCCGTCGTCTTTCGTCCCCTTTCGGGCCCCGGCGTCTTCACCGAACGAGGAGTCGTGTACCGGCGCGGCGACGCCTCGCCGATCCTCGCCTCATTCCTCGAGGAGGTGAGGCTCACGTCCCGAGAGCGCGCGGTCGAGAAGACGGCGGCGCCGGCCGCGAAACGAAAAAGCCCCCGGACGGCGAAGAGCCGCGCGGGGGCGAAAGCCCGGAGTTAATTTCGTCGTTTCGGTCGCGTTCCTCTTGCCCCCGGCCCGGGCTACCGGGTCTGCGGCGGAGGCTCCGTCGAAGTCGTCGGCTCGCCCTTCTGTTTCTTCGTATCCGGCTTCTTTCGTTCCGTGGTCTTACCGCCCGGGCTCGCCGACTGACGGGGCGGCGGCGGCGCGGACCGGTTCACGTTCGGAGTCGGTCGGCTTTCCGATCCGGCCTGCGGCGTCGGTCGACGTTCGGGAGCCGCCTGGCGATTGTTGTCCGGCCTCGTCGGCGGAGGCGGTTCGACGGACCGCTTCGGAGGCGCCGGCCTCTGGCGGTCGGTCGGTTGCGCGCTCTGGCCTCGCGGCGCGGACGGCGGCGGCGAAGTTCGCTGCTGAACGGCGGGACGATTGCTTTCCGGCGATGACGGCGGGGGCGTCCCGGACGTTCGCTTCGGAGGCGCGTTGGTCTGTCGATCCTGGGAAGGCGCGCCCTCGCCTCGCGGCGCGAGCGGCTGCTGCGAACGGCCCTGCTGAACCGCCGGGCGATTGTTGTCCTGGGATGAAGGCGGCGTCCCGGACGTCCGCTTCGGAGGCGCGTTGGTCTGCCGATCCTGGGAAGGCGCGACCTGGCCTCGCGGCGCGAGCGGCTCCGGCGAGCGGCCCTGCTGGACCGCCGGACGATTGTTGTCCCGGGATGGAGGCGGCGTCCCGAACGTCCGCTTCGGAGGCACGTTGGTCTGCCGATCCTGAGACGGCGCGCTCTGGCCTCGCGGCGCGAGCGGCTGCTGCGTCGCGCGAGCGCCGGTTCCGGCGCCCGGTCTCGGCGAGGCGACGGCGTTCGGAGCGATTCGGGACGGAGCCGGCACCTCGGGCCTTGCGGCGGCAGCCGGAGTGGCGACGATCGGGCGGTCCGGGGTGGCGAGGACTTTTCCGCGGGGAGCCGTCACGGCCTGCGGACGGGGCGCCGCGGCGCTCTTCGGGGAAAAGGTGACGGCGCCGGACGGAGCCGCTGCGGGTCGAATGGGCTGGATCGCTCTGGCTCCCTGGTTGCTCTGAATCGAGATTCGAGCCGCCGCGGCGGCCGTCACCGGCGCGCCTCGCTGCTCGCGGATCGCGGCGACCTTCGATTGGAATGACGGAGGCGACGGAGGAGGCGCCAGGCGCGTCACGACGGCCCGTGAGCTCACCTGGACGGGTGGCCGCGCCGCCGCGGCCGCGTTGCGGGAAACCCGAAGAGCTCCCGCGGTGGGCATGACGGGCAGCGCGCCGTGAAGCACCGGCGCGGCTTCGACCTGGCGGATCACCGACGCGTCGCGGACGTAATTTCCGGAGACGGAGCCTCCCGAGACGAAGGTGTTCTGGTTGACGACCGTGACGTAGTTGCGGTTGACGTAGTTGACGTTGGTGACGTTCCCATAGCCGCCCGCGTGGCCATAGTCACCGTCGTGCGATCCCCACCAGGGGACGAACGGATCGCGGGGTCCGAGGGGAAACCATCCCATGTATCCGCCGCCGCCTCCGATGCTGAAGGACGCCGACCAGCCCGGTCCGCCGCCGACGAAGGCGACGAGCGCGGGCGAGTAGCTCGCGAACGCGACTCCGGGAGCCACGGGAACCCAGAACCAGCGGGAGGAATGATTGACCCAGCGTCCGTAGTGGTACGGCGCCCAACCCCACGGTTCCTCCGCGATCCAGGTCCAGCCCCAGGGATCCTGCCAGCCCCAGCGGCCCGAGCGGTAAGGTTGCCAGCCGACTTCCACCCTCGCCGGCGACCAGACGTGGCCGTACTCGGGAATGTCGCTCCACTGGCCGTACTCGTCGAGGTCTTCGGCTCCGACGACACCCGCATTCACGTAGCGGTAAGAGTCGCCGCGCCGGTGCGCCCCTCTCTGATCCACCCACCGATCCCAGGCGTCGACGCCCCGAAGCGCGACGACGTCGTACTGCGGCGAATCGATCCCCGTGATGTCCATCTCGCTGCCCGCGGAAAGGGGAACCTGGCCCCCTCCCGCCGCGACGAGCGCCTGTCCGCGCCGGACGCCCACGCGGGTGTTGCCGTCGGCGTCCACGTCGAGGCGGTAGTCGCCCGCCCGCTCGAAGGTCACGGCCACGTTGGGCGTGTCCACCTCGAAGGATTCCTGGGCTCCGAGACGGGCGAGTCGGAACGACGCGGTCCCGGCCTGGAGCGAGAACTGATCGACCCCGTCCGTGAGGTTCAGAACCGAGAGATCGCTCTGGGCCCCGAGGCGCACGAAGTTTCTTCCCTCCAGCTGGAGCTCGGCCCGGCCTTCTCCTCGCAGGTAGAGCCGATCACCGATGCTCATCGGAACGTTCACGGCGGCGTCTTCCCACACGTCGGGCTGGTCGCCCCGGTTGTAGGAAACGTCTCCCGAAAGATACGAGACGCGCGCGACCGATTGCTGGACGCCGCCGTTTCCGGGCGGCCCCTGAGCGCGGGCCGTGGAGGCGGCGAGAACCCCGAGCGCGCCGAGAAATAGCGTGGTACCGCAAAACTTCTTCATGGTCATACTCCTACCCGGTCGAGCGGCGAGACTTGGGGCGCTCGCTCGACAGATTCACAGCATGAGCGCCTCCGGACCCGGCGTCCAATCGTTTCTTCCTTTCTCAGTGAGAGGAACTAACGATGTCCCACGGCCCGGATCACGCTGTACCCTGTCCGTGTAGAGGAGGTCTCCATGCTTTACACCATTGCGATCATTCTGCTCATCCTCTGGGCTCTCGGATTCTTCGCCTTTCACGTCGGGAGCGGTCTCATTCACCTGCTCATCGTCGTGGCGGTGATCATGCTGCTCGTTCAGCTTTTCTCCGGACGCCGCCGGATCGTCTAGGGATCACTAGGATCAGATGTCCCTGCGGTTGAAGGCGACGGACAGCGGGTTGGCCGCCGACGAACGGCTCCCGCCGTCCTCGCCTTCTTCCGTTGTGCGGCGCACGATCCAGGTCCTCCTCGTGACGCTCGGCGTCGCGAGCGCGCTCTGGGCCGTCTATCGCCTCCGAACGATCCTCCTGCTCCTGGTCCTCGCGGTCTTCTTCGCGTATCTGGTCGTTCCCCTGGTCCGGCTCGTTCATCGGCCTTTCGTGGTGAAGGGACACAGGCTCCTCCTTCCGCTGAGCGCGGCCATCGGCCTGGTCTATCTGTTCGTTTTCGGATCCCTGGCGGCGGCCGTCGCCGTCCTGCTCCCGGTCGTGAACGACCAGCTCGGCGACCTCGCGTCGGAGATCCCCGGATATCTGGAGCGAATTCACGGCCGGTGGCAGACCTGGCAGACGAGCTACGAGAGTCGCGCCCTTCCCCAGGCGGTGCGCGAGACCATCGATCGAGCCGTTCATCAGGCCGGGACGGCGGGAGGAACGTACCTGACGAGCGAGCTGCTCCCGCGCCTCGCGCGGGAACTCGTCTATCTCCCGTGGCTCGTTCTCGTGCCCGTGCTGGCGTTCTTCCTCCTCAAGGACGCCCAGCCCCTCCGCAAGGCCGCGCTGCGGTTCTTTCCGCGGGGTCGTCTGCGGTCGCGCGGCGACGAGTTCCTCGTCGAATTGAACGAAACGCTGGCGGCTTACGTCCGCGCCCAGGTGACGGCCTGCCTCCTGATCGGCGTGGTCTGCACCCTGGCGTTCCTGGTGATCGGCGTGCCGTACGCGGTCGTGCTCGGGATCGCCGCCGGACTGCTCGAGTTCATTCCGCTGGCCGGGCCGCTGGCCGTGGGCGCTCTCGCGGCGAGCTTCGCGGCCTTCCACTCGGCCGGCCAGGTCGTGGCCGTCGTGCTCTTCCTGCTCGTGCTGCGGGCCGTCCAGGACTACGTCGTCTATCCGAAGATCGTGGGCATCGGAGTCCACCTGAACCCTCTCGGCGTCATCCTCGCGATCCTGTGCGGCGCGGAGCTGGGGGGGCTCATCGGAGTATTTCTCGCGATCCCGGCCGTCGCCGTGCTCACGCTCGCCGCCGGCCACTATCGAGACCACCTCGCGTTGGAGGCGGAGAGCGGGTCGCCGACGTAGACGGGCGAGACGAGTTCAGCGGGGCCGGCGGGAGGACGAGAGCGCGAAGAACGTCCAGGCTGCGCCGGAGAGATCCACCGCGCCGAACAGGATCAGGGAAGGCTTGACGAAGCGGAAGAGGACGAAGGCCGCGAACGTCAGGAACGCAACGACCCGGGCGGGAACTGAGGCTCGATAAAACGGCATGAAATCGTGGCGGGCGGCCTGGAGGTAGTAGAAGCCCAGGATCGCCGCGAGGAGTCCCACCACGCGAATCCAGACCTCGGACGTGGGCGGAAGGCCGACGAGCGCGAGGACGAGGTTCGGGACGGCGACGACGACGGCGCCGAGGAGGACGAGATAGATGCCGAAGACGCGGATGCTGGTCGCCGCACGACTCACGCGGACGCTCTTCCCGATTCGAAGCTCCCGCCGAAATGCCGCGAGACGAGCGGAGTCCCCGGCTCGCCGTCCTTCAATGGGAAGGTCGCGGATGACGGATCACCGCGACCCGATCCGACCCGAAGTCTCGACCATTCCCATGCGGTCATGATAGCCCGCTCGAGGACCGGCGGCGACGGGTCGTCTCTGCGACGCCCGTCAGAGCCGGTCCGGGGTCGCGGAGATCCGTTCGATTCGCCGCCCTCCCGACGAGCGGGCCGATGAGGCCCAGTCGGGGGGGTCGCGCCTCGAAAATTCTCAGACGATCTTGCAGGGAATGACGGCGTCCTCGTCGAAGGAATACACCGCGCAAAGCCGGTGATAACCGTCCGCGATGGTGAGATGCGCCGGCGGCTTGCCTCGGACGAGAAGGAGAGGAGAGAGCTTCTTTCGCTTTTGAATCTTCGCTCGATCCTTCTGGACGTGCCAGCTGTCGGTCCCCAGAAGAGGAAGAGTCGAGGCTCGAAAGACGTCTTTGGCTTTGAACTGCCGGAGCGTCGAGCGACGGAGGCGCCGGACCAGCACCTTCGCCGCCGATGGGGGCATGAGGAGAGTCAGGTACTCTTCTGCCGCCGCGTAGTCGTGGCTCTCCGAGTTCTTCAACCAGGATATCTTGCTCTTCGCCATTCGGCCTCCCCGACCCCCGAGTCTTACACGACGACGATCGGAGCGGCACTCAAAGCCGGGGCGGACGCGCATTCCTCTCCCCGGCTCCA
>DASTIQ010000256.1 GCA_035717485.1 Thermoanaerobaculia bacterium
TGCTCGGGAGTGCGCGCGCTGCGGGAAGTCGTTTTGCCGCCGATGCAAGCTTTCCGGCGCCGCGGCCCTCTACTGCGCCGACTGCGACCGGCTGCTCTCGAGCAAGGACGCGGGGGACATCGCCTCGCACGTCGCGCAGTCGGAGGAGGCCCGCCGCAACGTGCGCCAGCGGCAGCGCGAGGCCCGGTGGCTCTCGGTCGTCTTCCCGGGGGCGCGCCGGATGGCGGAGGGGAGCCCGATGACGGGCTTCGTCATCCTGTTCGGGTTCTTCTTCTTCGTGCTCGTCGCGCTCGTCGGCGGCCGCATCTATCCGGTGCGCTCGCTTCCGACCGCGACGTATTTCCCGGTTCGCGAGATCGCCGGGACCCTCCTCGCGTTCACGGTCTGGGTCGGCTCGAATCTCGGGGCCTTGAGGGGCTGACGACCGATGGCGCTCCGGGGCACCCTGCGCGACTTCTCGCTCGGAGAGATCCTCCAGCTGATCAGCTTCCAGCGGAAGACGGGAGTCCTGACCGTCGAAGGGGAGGAGGACACCGTCTCGGTTTCCTTTCTCGACGGGAAGGTGGTCGCGGCGGATTCGCTGAAACGCCGGTTCGAAAATCGTCTCGGAAATCTCCTCGTCCGCGCCGGAAAGCTGACGCCGGCGGTTCTCGCCGAGGTCCTCGAGGAGCAGAACCGGCTCGAGCAGCGGATCGGGTTCGTGCTGATCAATCGGGGGCTCGTCACCCCCGGCGACCTCCAGGCGGCCCTTCGGACCCAGATCCTGAACCTGATCTACCGGCTCTTCCGATGGAGCGACGGCCGCTACTACTTTTCGCAGGAGAAGTCGGTCGAGTACGAAGTCGACCACTTCACGCCCGTCGCCACCGAGAACATCCTCATGGAAGCGGCGCGGATGAGCGACGAGTGGCCGCTGATCCAGAGCCGCATTCCGTCGCTCGACATCGTCTTCCGGCGCGCGCCGGGCACCGAGAAGCTCGCCATCGTCTCCGACGAGGAGGGGGAGGCTCCGGGAACCCTGGCGGTGACTCCCGAAGAAGCGATCGTCTGGAAGCTGATCGACGGGAAGCGGTCCGTCACGGAGGTCACCGAGGCCACGTTCCTCTCCGACTTCGACGTCGTCAAGGCCCTCGACCAGATGCTCGGCCGCCGCCTGATCGTCGAGGCCGAGCGGCCGAGCGCCGCCGCCGTTCCCGCGGCCGCGCCGCCCCTCCCCCCGCCCCGCGAAGTGATTCCCGCCAACACTCCCGCGGCTCTCGTCCTCTGGGCATGCCTCGCGGCTCTCCTTCTCGTCGCGATCGTGTTCCTTCCGAGGAATTCCCTGAACCGGGTCCTCAGCGGCGCGAGGGGGAGCTATCTCGCGCCCGTGGAGAATTCGATTTCCGTCGCGTGGCTCCAGCGGCTCGACCGGGGGCTCGAGGTCTTCTATCTCAACGAGGGTTTCTACCCCGCGAACCTTTCGGAGCTCGAATCGGCCGCGGTGCTCGAGGGGGCGGCGCCGATCGAGGCCGGGACGGGCAGCTACCGTTACATCCTTCGGACCGGCGACAACAAGTACGACCTCTACGGGAAGACCCTCGACGGCAAGCTCAACCCCAGCCTGAGTTTGAGCCGGACTCTCGACCCGGTCGCCCGGGAAACGATGCTGACCGAGCGGCGAAAGAAGGCGGAAACGCGGAAGAAGCCGGTCCGGATCGACGTTGTGAATTGAGCATCGCGTACTGAGGTCCTGCCAGAATAGACTTGACATGGTAACACTCATGTCCTAGAATGGCCCTCCGAAAGGTAGAAGGAGGGCGCACTCTCATGGCCAAGATCATTGGAATCGACCTCGGCACCACGAACTCGGTGGTCGCCGTGATGGAAGGCGGCGATCCCGCCGTCATCGCCAACGCCGAAGGAAACCGAACGACCCCGTCCATCGTCTCGTTCTCGAAGACCGGCGAGCGGCTCGTCGGCCAGGTCGCCAAGCGCCAGGCCGTCACGAATCCCGCCAATACGATCTTCTCGATCAAGCGCTTCATGGGCCGGAAATTCTCCGAAGTCAGCGAAGAGATGAAGATGGTCCCCTACAAGGTCGAGAAGGCCGACAACGGGGACGTGCGGATCGACGCGGGCGGTAAGAAGTATTCGCCTCCCGAGATCTCCGCCATGATCCTGCAGAAGCTGAAGGAAGCGGCGGAGGCGCACCTCGGCGAGAAGGTCACTCGCGCCGTGATCACGGTGCCGGCGTATTTCAACGACTCGCAGCGGCAGGCGACGAAGGACGCGGGACAGATCGCGGGCCTGACCGTCGAGCGCCTCGTCAACGAGCCCACGGCGGCCGCGCTGGCCTACGGGCTCGACAAGAAGAAGGACGAGACGATCGCCGTTTACGACTTCGGCGGCGGAACGTTCGACATCTCGATCCTCGAGGTGGGCGAAGGCGTCGTCGAGGTCAAGTCGACCAACGGCGACACGCACCTCGGCGGCGATAACATCGATCAGAAGATCATCGACTGGATCCTCCAGGAGTTCAAGAAGGACCAGGGAATCGACCTCTCCCAGGACCCGATGGCGATGCAGCGGCTGAAAGAAGCGGCCGAGAAGGCGAAGATCGAGCTCTCGTCCACGATGGAGACGGACCTGAACCTGCCGTTCATCACGGCGGACGCGACCGGGCCGAAGCACCTGCAGATGCGCCTTTCCCGCTCGAAACTGGAGCAGCTCGTCGAGGAGCTCGTCCAGCGGAGCGTCGGTCCGTGCCGGCAGGCGCTCAAGGACGCGGGGCTCGAGCCGAAGGACATCGACGAAGTGGTCCTCGTCGGCGGGCAGACGCGCATGCCGCGCATCCAGCAGCTCGTCAAGGAGCTCTTCGGGAAGGAGCCGCACAAGGGCGTCAATCCGGACGAGGTCGTCGCCGTCGGCGCGGCGATCCAGGGAGGCGTGCTCGCGGGCGACGTGAAGGACGTGCTGCTCCTCGACGTGACGCCGCTCTCGCTCGGCATCGAGACGCTCGGCGGGGTGAGCACGAAACTCATCGAGCGCAACACGACGATCCCCACGCGCAAGAGCGAGACGTTCTCCACCGCGTCGGACAACCAGACGTCGGTCGAGATCAAGGTCCTCCAGGGAGAGCGGGAGATGGCCCGGGACAACAAGCTCCTCGGGGTCTTCCACCTGATCGGCATTCCGTCGGCGCCGCGCGGCGTTCCGCAGATCGAGGTGACCTTCGACATCGATGCGAACGGGATCCTGAACGTCTCCGCCAAGGACCTCGGGACGGGCAAGGAACAGAAGATCACGATCACGGCCTCTTCCGGCCTCGCCAAGGACGACATCGACAAGATGGTCAAGGACGCGCAATCGCACGCCGACGAGGACAAGCGCCGGCGCGAGGAGATCGAAACCCGGAACCACCTCGACTCGCTCGTGTACTCGACCGAGAAGACCCTCTCCGAGAACCGCGGGAAGCTCTCCGACGACGACGCGAAGAACCTCGACGACGAGATCGCGGCGGCGCGGGCGGCGCTCGAGTCGGGAGACGCGGATCGCATGAAACAGGCCCGCGGGAATCTCGAGAAGGCGTCGCACAAGCTCGCCGAGGCGATGTACAAGAGCGCGTCGCAGGCGCAGACGCCGCCTTCGGGATCGCCCGGCGGCGGCGGCGAGGAACGCCCTCGCCCGCAGGCTTCCGACGAAGACCAGGTGATCGACGCCGAATACGTCGACAGCGAAGGCGGCAAACGCTGACGTCGAACGGGGCCTTCGGGCCCCGTTCTTCTTTTCCGTTCGAGGAGCGATGACGACTTTTCGCTGGAACTCCATGCAGGAGCTGATCGCGATCCAGGAGAAGATGAACCGGTTGTTCGAGGAGGTCCTCTACCGCCGCGAATTTCCGGAGGGGGCGGACGAGCGCGCCGCGTCGCGGTGGGCCCCCGCCGCCGACGCCTTCGAAGGTCCGCGCGAATACGTCTTCCGCGTCGAGATCCCGGGCGTCTCCCTCTCCGACGTCAAGCTCGAAGTGGAAGGGGCCCGGCTCCGCCTTTCCGGTACCCGGCCCGAGGTGAATCCGGCGAGCCGGTTCCTTCGCATGGAGCGCGTCTACGGAGATTTCGACCGCGAATTCGAGATTCCGCACGACATCGACGCCGACCGGATTTCCGCGTCGCTCGCCAGCGGGATCCTCACGATCCGCGCCCCGAAGAAGGGGACGCGCGCGGCGAAGGAGTAGCGATGCGAAAAGACGGATCGGTACTGATCGGAGAGATCGCGCGCCGCTACTCGATCCACCCCCAGACTCTCCGGATGTACGAGCGGGAGGGGCTGATCCAGCCCGACCGCACGGAGGGCAACACCCGCCTGTACGGGACGGAGACGATCGAACGGCTCGAGATCATCCTGACGCTCACGCGCGACCTCGGCGTCAACCTCGCCGGGGTCGAGGTGATCCTGAACATGAAGGAGCGGCTGGAAAGCCTGCAGCAGCGGGCCGACCGGCTCGTCGATTTCCTCAAGAAAGAGGCGGCGCGCCACCGCCCCTCCGAGGAGCGGTACGCCCTCGTCAAGGTCCCGGGGGGCGCTCTCCGGAAGCCGTGACGCGATCGCGGGGCGAGGGGGGCAAGACCCTCACGCGTTACCTGGCCGACATCGCCCGTTTTCCCCTGCTCGATCCGGACGAGGAGCGCGAGCTCGGCAGGCGGATCCGCGCCGGGGACGCGGCGGCCCTGCGCTCGCTGGTCGAGGCGAACCTCCGCTTCGTCGTCTCGTACGCCTCGCGCTTCCGCGGGGCGGCGCTTCCCCTCCTCGACCTCGTGCACGAGGGCAATCTCGGGCTGATGGAAGCGGCGCGGCGCTACGATCCCGCGCAGGCGAACCGTTTCCTTTCCTACGCCGTCTTCTACGTGCGGGACGCGATCCTGACGGCGCTCCAGGGCCAGTCCGGAGCGATCCGGCTCCCGCGCCGTCCCGGGCAGCTCCTGGCGCACCTGTACGAAACCCTGCAGAAGCTCGAGGGAGAGCTCCGACGCGCTCCTTCGGAGAGCGAGATCGCCCGCGAATCGGGACTTTCTCCGGCGCAGGTCCGCTGGCTCCTCGCGCGTCTCGCGGGAGACGTCTCGCTCGACAGCGACGCCGGCCAGGAAGCCGTGCGCGCCGCCGCCGGCGGCGCGGTGCCGGCCGTGGAGGAGGCCGTCGTCCGGCATTCGACCCTCCGCGCGCTGAAGCAGGCGGTCCGGGCCCTCCCGCCGCGAGAGCGTCTCGTGCTCGTGCACCGCTACGGCCTCGACGGCCGGGAGCCGCGGACGCTCGCGACGCTCGCGGCGACGCTCCGGATCTCGGCCGAGCGGGTCCGGCAGATCGAGAACAAGGCGCTCGAAAAGCTCCGCTCCTCCGACTGGCGGGACGGCCGCCGGTCCCCCCGGAGCTAGTCGGCGCGGAGCGCCGTGCGCACCGTTCCCATCCTTCCGGTCGCCGTGTCGACCACGTTGACGACGAGCCGGTAGATCCCCTTCCGGAGCTTCAACGCGACGCGCGCGACGAGCGGCTTGCCGCCGTGCGCGTCGGCGGGCGCGAGCGTGAAAGTCTGCGTCGCGTGCGTGACGGGCGTCTGTTCGCCGTGCTCGTCGACCGCGGCGAAGTAGTAGGCGGCCCGGGCCGTGACGTGCCCGGCGTCCGGGAGGAACGTCAGCGCTTCGGCGGGCACCTCGATGTCGACGGTGACGAGCGCCTTTCCCGCCTCCGAGGAGGACGGGCCGACGCGGACGGCCGGTGCGAGATCCGCGTACGATGCCGCGGTGAGGAGGGTCGCCCGGACGCGATCCTCGATCCGCGCTTCGTCGTCCTCGGCCACGTAGGTCCGGCGCGCCCGGACGCGGAGCCCCGGCCGCGACACGGCGACCTCGACGCGGTGGGACACGGCCCCGGGGACGTTCCGGAGATTGACCCCGAGAGAGTAGTAGGTCGACACGTCGCGGAAGATCGTCGCCAGCGCGCCGGTGAGGTCGTTGTCGCGCAGGACCGCTTC
>DASTIQ010000257.1 GCA_035717485.1 Thermoanaerobaculia bacterium
GGAGAGCTCAAACGTCGCGGGCCGTCGCCGTCGGCCCCGTGGTCGAGAACGTGCGGAACGTCAAGGCCGCCGAAGCGATCTGAATGCGGTCGCCGTCCTTGAGAACCACCGGTTTCTCGAGGGGACGCCCGTTCAGGATCGTGCCGTTCTTGCTGTCCAGGTCCTCGAGCACGGCTTCCGATCCGGAAACCACGATCCGCGCATGATGCCGCGAGGCGGCGAGCGAGTCGATCCAGACGGTCGCTTCGGCGTCCCGGCCCAGGACGTTTTCCCCTTCGTTCAGGCCGATCTCGCGCTCGCCCCAGAAGAGGCGGCACGGGGCCATCGCTCTCACGTCCGGGGTCAACGGACCGGGATCCCGGACTTCTCCGCAGAACGCATATCCGTAGCCGTAGACCGTTCGAACGAACCGCGGCTCCCGGGCGTCTTCGTCCAACGCTCTTCGAATTTCCGCCGCCAGGCTGGCCAGATTGCTCTCCTCGATGAACGTGTCGGGCCATAGGGTCTCCTGCAGCAGCTTCTTCGACAGCGCCCGGGGGCGGCTCTCGAGAAGGATCTCCAGCAGCCGAAAGGCCTTCGGGGAAAGATGGACGAGCCCCGCGCGCCCGGAGAGCTGGCGAGTTTCCGAATCGAAGACGAACCCATCGAATTGCAGGCGCACGCTCTTGTTCGCATTCTAGCGCCCCGGCTCCGTGCGGCCGGCATCCCCGCGCTTCCCCCGTCACGAAACCGTGAACCAGCCCTTGCTCACACTCAGCTGATCTCTATCCCGAGAGTCCCGGGTCGTCGGCTTACAGCGAGGCCCGAAACCCTGGACACGAGTTGTCGCCGACGCCATCAGAATTGCAGACGATCCTCAGACGAATCTCAAGACTTCGAAGGAGCCCCCGCGTACCGTGGAGGCGAAATGAAAAGGGCGATGAGACGCAGGATCCTATCTCCCCGGTCCGGTGCGGCCGCCGCGGCGGCGTCGTCTCCGGCAAGCTCGGCAGGCTCGATCCTTTCGGCCGGGACGCGCCATTCGGTACGGCGCGGATCCCGGCATTCACGTCATCGTGTTCATCACGGGCTGGGACATGCTCAATCCAACACCACGTCGAGGCGCGAATCGGCAACCGATCTCCGCCGCGCCGCGGGTGGCCCAGCCCTCGAGCCGAAGGAGGGCTACCCCATGCGATCGTCACGTTTCCTCATGATCTCAGCGATGTGTCTGCTCGTGGGCGCCGGCAGCGCGCCGGCGCAAGGGAGACCGGTCGACGCCTATCTGAACATCGATCCCCCCGGCGCGACGACGGCGACCGCCTACGGCATCAACGCGCAGGGCAACATCGTCGGCCAGTACACCGATTCCGGCAACGTCACCCACGGGTTCCTGCTGACGGCGGACGGCTACCGGACGGTCGACTATCCGGGCGCGAAAGGGACGGACGCCCGCGCCATCAGCGAGACGGGCGAAATCGTCGGCAACTACTGGCCCGTCAGCGGCGACGTCGCGCTGCCCGTGGGTATCCATGGATACCTTTTGACGACGGACGGAGTGTTCACGGCTCCGGGATCCTTCGACGGGTCTCTCGAGCAGCCGCACTCCCATTCGATCGCCCAGCGAATCCTTCCGGACGGAATGATCCTCGGATGCATTCACGATGCGAACATGACCACCACGATGAAGGGGCTGATCACCGGTAACGGCGTCTACGAGGAGCGCGATGCGATGGGGTCGATGGACAATGGCGCGACGCCGGACCTCGGGATGATCGTGGGGTCCTACATGGACGGCACCGTCACGAAAGGTTACACGGTGATCGACGGGGTGTTCACGCCCTTCGTGATCACGGTCGAAGGCACCAACCTGACGCAGGCGTGGGACGTCAATCCCAAGGGCGAGATCGTGGGCGTCTATCGGGTCGGCGCGGCGGCCCACGGCTATCTGCTGAGAGCCAACGCGCTCACCCTCATCGATTATCCGGGTGCATCGCAGACGCGAGCCTTCGGCGTCAACGCTCTCGGCAACGTCGTCGGTTCCTACGTCTCGGGAGGCGTGACTCACGCGTTCCTGCTCCTCCGGTAGCGTTTCGGGTTCGAGACCGGCCCCGTGCGTCCCGCGCCGGCCGGCGAGAGTTGCGAGTTCGGGGTTGGCGCTGATCAAAGGCACCAACGCCCGAACACTCTCGCCCTTCGATTGGAACGAGCTCAGCGAACGGCCATCACGCTCTCGGAGGGGCTCGAAAAGCTCCCACTGGTCACTCGCGTCCGGTATCCCCGCTCGCCCTCACATCCGACGCACGCCACGGCCAGGCGCGTGCTCAAGGGCTTCGGACCATCATCTCGTTCGATCTCGTGGAAGGGTCGAGTTTGCGGATCGCGTCTGCCAAAACGTCAGGCTCATTCGCCATGCCACCAGTCTCACCGAGGCCCGTCCGCGTTTGAACCTCACCGGAAGATTGGATTTCATTGGGCGAGGTCCGAATCGAGGTCCGTCGTGTCCAGCTCGAAAACATGGTTGTCGTAATCGAAGAAATAAAGAGCCGTATCGGCTCGGGCGAGCATGAACTCGTGGTTCATGGCCTTGAGCCTTTCGGCACAGGCCGAGAGGGTGGCCTTCGAAACCGAGAACGCCACGTGGTCACCGGTTCTCGGGCGTTCCACGGATGCTTGAACGAGCACGAACCAGGTTCGGCCCAGCCGGACAAACGTTTCATCATGGCTTTCAGAATCGGTGCGCGATACGACCTTGGCATCGAACAACTCTTTGAACAGAGAAGCCGTTCTGGCTGGATCCTTGACGACCAGGGCAACATGGCTTATCGCGTCGAGCATAGACCCCCCAAAATCTAACGCGCTTGCGCGTCCCCGGGGAGCATAGCGAGTCCTCCGCGTTCCTATGGGGTGGAATTGGCAGCCGGGAAAGCGCAGCCCGGGCGGGTACACGGCGCGCCACCTACTTCGGCAGCGTCACCTTGAACTCGATCTTTGCCAGCTGCTCCGGCGCCTTGCCGATCTTGCGCAGGAACGGCAGCCAGCGCGGGTCCTTGTGGATCTTGTCGAAGAGGCTCTCCGACACGATCTCGTTCAAGCCGCTGTCGCCGTACTCGACTGCCTTGACGAGCCACTCGAAGGCCTTGTCGGCCTCGCCACGGTAGGCGTAGACGGCGGCGATGTTGTAAGGCGCGTCCTTCTCGTATTTCGCGATCAGCGTAGCCAGCGCGGCGTCGGAGTCGGCCTTGCGCCCGAGCGCGTAGTACGCCATCGGCAGACCGATCATCTTCCAGACTTCGCTCGTGTCCTGCTCGATCTCCGCAAGCGCGCCCTTCGCATCGCCCTTCTGCAGCAGCGCTACGCAGAGCTGGTAGTGCGCGCCGCCACGGCCCGGAGCGAGGCTCAGCGCGGTGCGCACCGACGCGATCGCTGCGTCGAGCCGGCCGGCCATGCACTGGTGGTAGCCCAGGTTGGAGAGCCCGGTCACGTCCACCGGATCGCGGCGCACGATGGCCTCCTCGAGCGCCAGCGCCTCGTCCAGGCGGCCGAGAGACATGAGCAGCGTGGCGCTGTTGCCGAGCACGTTCAAGTCCACCGGATCGAGCGCCAGCGCGCGGTTGAAGTGCCGCGCCGCGCCGGCGAGGTCGTTGTCGCCGAACATCGCGATCCAGCCGAGCCGGGCGTTAGCCGGCGCGTAGTTTGGATCGATCGCGAGCGCCTTCGTGGCCGCCTCACGGGCCTGGGCAAATCCGGCTTTGTTGGGCAGCAGGCCTTGGCTGGTCTCGTTGGCGAAGTTGCGGGCCAGCCCGTCCCACGCCGGGGCGTAGCGCGGATCGATCGCGAGCGCCTTGCGGAAAAGCGCGTCGGACTGTTGGAACGCCGGGGCCGTGAACTGCCGTCCGAGCTGGACGGCCTGCAGGTAGAGGGCGTAGGCCTCCGGATCGGTCTGGCGCGCCTTCGGCGCCGCGCCGAGCAGCGTGACCTTCAGCTGCTTGACAACGTCGGCCGCGATCTCGTCCTGGATCTTGAACACGTCTTCGAGCTTCCGGTCGTAGCTCTGCGACCAGAGCTGCGTGTCGGTGGCCGCGTCGACCAGCTGCGCCGTGACCCGCACCTCGTTGCCCGCCTTCCTGACCGAGCCTTCCAGCACGTGCGCCACGTGCAGCTGCCTTGCGATCTCCGGGATCTTCATGTCTTTGCCCTTGAACGAGAACGACGACGTCCGCGCCGTCACCTGCAGCTGCGGAACCTTCGTCAGCAGGTTCAAGAGGTCCTCGGAGATGCCGTCGGAGAAGTACTCGTTTGACTTGTCCTCGCTCATGTTCGTAAACGGCAGCACGGCGATCGTGTGGTCCGAGACGCCTGCGGTGGCGGGCGCCGCCGCAGGGCTCGGCCCGGGCGAACGCTTCTTCAGGAAGACGCCGGCGACGATCAAAGCGGCGATGATGGCCGCCGCGGCGACCGCAATGACGATGCGCCGCCGTCGGGGAGCGGGAGCCACCGCCTGCGCGCCGCTCGTGACCGTCGAGCCCGAGGCTTCCGAAAGGGCGAAGACGATGTCCTTGGCCGTCTGGAATCGATTGCCCGGGTCCTTTTCCAGGCAATGTCGGACGACGTGATCGAGCGCGACCGGGACGTCTTTCCCCGGCTCGGAGAGCGCCGGCGGCTCCTGCATCAGGATCGCGCTCATCGTGTCTGCCGCCGTTTCCCTCTTGAACGCTCTCCTGCCCGAGAGCATCTCGTAGAGGATCGTCCCGAAGGCGAAGATGTCGGAGCGGTGATCGACGGGGTATCCCCGCACCTGCTCGGGCGACATGTAGCCCATCGTGCCCATGACCGTGCCGGGCTCGGTGCCCTTCGACTGCGTCGGCGCGTTCGTCTCTTCTTCGGCCTTCTGCTCGGTCCTCTTGGCCAGGCCGAAGTCGAGGATCTTCACGTGTCCGTCCTTCGTGACGAAAACGTTCTCGGGCTTCAGGTCCCGGTGGACGATCCCCCTCTCGTGGGCGGCCGAGAGGCCCTTCGCGATCTGCAGCGCGTAATCGACGGCGACCTTCTGCGCGAGCGCTCCCGCGTCCAGGCGGTCGCGAAGCGTCTGGCCGGAGAGCAGCTCCATGACCGCATACGCCACGCCGTCCTGGCTCCCGTAGTCGAAGATCGCGAGGATGTTCGGGTGCGAGAGCGCGGCAACGGCTTTGGCCTCGCGCTCGAAGCGGGCGAGCATGTCGGGATTCGAGGCCACCGACTCCGGCAGCACCTTGACCGCGACCTCCCGGTCGAGCTTCGAATCCTTCGCCCGATACACCTCGCCCATGCCTCCCGCGCCGATCGGAGCGAGGATCTCGTAGGGGCCGAGACGGGTGCCGGATGAAAGGCTCAGTCGGATCTTCCTGTGCCCAGGATTCTATCCCTGAGATCAAGACTGAACGGCGGCGAGGAACTCAGGTGTCCGTGTCGGTGTCCGTGTCACCGGGCCTAAAGGAACCGACTCAATCCAAATCGGATTTCATGAAACCCGCGTGGAGTTGGTAGCCCTAGCGAGAAAAAATTGGAACCGGCTCGCCGCTTGGATTCAAGGAGTTGATGCGCTGAGAGCCGCGTCATACCGGCGGGGTCGTTCGATACCGGCCACCGAGTTCCTGAACCTGTCCAATTCCCGTCGTGGCGAAAAGGGGGACTCCGCTCGTTCTCGAAACCAAGAACGATTGCCGCCGACTTGCGTAAGGGAGATTGTGGAATCCAGCGCGACTTGGCCCGGGCGGCTGCTTCAGTTTGGGGCGGCCGTTTTCATGGTCGCGCTCGCGTATTCGACGGTGCTCGCCCCGCCGGCTCTCCTCCTACACGCCCTTCAGGCGCTCGTCTACCTTCCCATCATCCCGCTGGCGCGAAGAAATCGACCGTGGCTCTTCGGCGCCGCGTTCATGCTTGCGGCGGCTTGGAACACGGCGAACCTGTTCGTCACCGGGTTCATCCGCGCCGGCCTCGAGACGCTCGCGGGAATCCCGGTTGCGCCCGCGAACCCGGGCTACGTGCCCGTCGTCATCGGCGCGTGTGGACACTTCCTGATGATCATCGGACTGCTCGTGGCGTTCCTCCGCGGCCGACCGGGAGCGCGTTCGTGGGGCGGCTTCGCGGCGGGCGCAGTGCTCGGAATCCTCGCGATGGCTGCGATCACCCCTCTTCGGATGCGCCTGCACCGCCGGCCGCTTCCGCTCGACGTGCCGAACCGCGTCGCGATGGAGTCTGCGATCAAATACAGTGGCGGCCTTACCGGGCCTGCGAGATCGGGGTTCTCGAATCTCGACTGCTCGGCCGCTCATGCCGGGCATCTCCGGGGCTGTCACCATAACCATCAAGGGGCCGTCCGTCGTGAGGACCGGCACCCTTGCGTATACGTTCACATAGCGAGATGGCGTGCGGAAGGTTTGAAGCAGGCCTGGGCGGCACATCGTAGGGGCGCACAGCGCGGCATCTCCGTGCTACGACTTCGTCAATCGATTAACGAAGTGGTAACCCCAACGGGAACCGATCCCGTCTCGCGCCGCGCAGCCGCGGAAAACAATAGTCGCC
>DASTIQ010000258.1 GCA_035717485.1 Thermoanaerobaculia bacterium
GTGAAGTGCCGTTCGAGGAAATCGCAGCTCATGACGCCACCGCCGCGATCGCCATCGCCAGCGCGCCCGGCTTCCAGCTCGACGGGCGGTTCCGCGTCTCGGTCTTTCGGCGGATGATCTTCGCGGTCTCGGCCCGGGCGCGGAAGAGCCGGGACTTCACCGTCCCGTCGGGGAGCTCGAGCGCCGCGGCGATCTCTTCGTAGGCGAGACCGTCGAGGTCGCGGAGGATCAGGATCTCGGAGAGTTCCTCGGGGAGTTCGGCGATCGCTTCGAAAAGGAGCTTCGTCCGCTCCTTCTGGAGGGCGTTCCGGGCGGGGTCGTCGGAGGCCGGGAGGAGCGGCATGACGGACTCGTCCGAGACGTGGACGAAGGACTTCTCGCGCTTGCGGCGCCGGTACTGGTCGATGCAGAGATTGCGCGCGAGCGACACGATCCAGGCTCCGAAGGCGTACCGGCCGTCGTACCGGTGGAGGTTCTCGAAGACCTTCAGGAAGATCTCCTGGGAGAGCTCCTCGGCGTCTTCCTTGCGGAGCGTGAAGTGGTACGCGATGCCGTACACGCGGCGCCCGTACCGGTCGACGAGGGTGCCCCACGCGGCGTCGTCCCCGGTCCGGCAGGCGGCTGCGAGCGCGTGGTCGTCGATCTCGGTCATCATCTCCTCGCCTTCAAGAACGCAGGTTCCCGGGAAATGTTCCGTTGCTTCATTTTAGCTCCGGGAAGGCCCCCGGACGGGGGGCGGGGGTCGGGTCAGCGGGCGGCGCTTGGCTGGGGGATTTCGACGCCGTCCAGCAGGGCGGTGAGCATCTTCAGCAGGCTCTTCACGTCGACCGGCTTGGAGAGGTAGGCGGAGGCGCCCGCCTCGTCGATTTCGCGCCGGTCCGGATCCGAGGTCCGCCCGGTCAGCGCGATGATCGGGACCCCGGCGGTCTCCGGGTTGGATCGCAGCTGGCGGATGACGGTCGTTCCGTCCGCGTCGGGAAGGCTGATGTCCATGAAAATCGCGTCGAAACGCTCGGCAGCGACGAGCGCGAGAGCCTCCGTGGCGGACGCCGCCTCGGCGGTGAAGTGTCCCTCGATCGAGAGGACCGAGCAGAGGCCGTACCGCGAGTGCTCGTCGTCCTCGACGACCAGGATCCTCGCCGTCCTCGGGGGGCGCTCGGAAGTCCGCGAGGGCTCGGCGGCCGGCGGGCCCGCGGACGCGGCCGGGATCAGGGCGCGGAAGACCGAGCCCTCCCCGGGACGGCTCGTGACGGTGATCTCCCCTCCCATCAGGTGAACGAGCTCCTTGACGATCGAGAGACCCAGGCCCGACCCGGCCGACGCCGCCTCTCCTTCCGACGCCTGCCGGAACGGCTCGAAGATCATCGAGAGCTTGTCCGCGGGAATCCCCGTTCCGGAGTCGCGGACGGAAAACGCGACCGCGGGGCCGGGCGCGGCCGCGACGTCGAGGACGACCTCTCCGCGGTCCGTGAACTTGACCGCGTTGGAGAGCAGGTTCAGGAGCACCTGCCGGGTCTTGTCGCGGTCGATGGCGATGGCGTCGGGAGCGTTCTCCGCGATGGCCAGCCGGACCGGGAGCCGCTTCTTCTCGGCCTGCGGGGCGATGATCTCGAGCGTTTCGGCGAGGAAGGCCCGCAGGTCGACCGGCTCCGGGGCGAGGGTGGCCTGCCCTCCCTCGATCCGCGCGAGGTCGAGGAGGTTGTTGATCATGTGGAGCAGCGCATTGGCGCTCTGCCGGATGATCTGCAGGTCGTGTTCGCGTTGTTCCTCGGAGCGGGCGCGGGGAGCCTCCGTCGTCAGCACGTGCGAAAGGAGAATGATCGTGTTGAGCGGAGTCCGGAGCTCGTGGGAGACCGTGGAGAGGAACTTCGACTTCAGTCCGTCGACCTCCATCAGCCGGTCGTAGGCTTCCGCGAGCGCCCGCTGGGACTCGGGGTCTTCCGCCAGGCGGCGCGCGGAGACCGCCGCCCCGCGGAAGCGGCGTCCGCCGTCGAGGATCGCCGTCCAGGCGACTTCCAGGCGGGCGGGCGCGCCATCGGCGCCCGGGAGCGTGTACACCTCGCGGACGGCGGCCTGGCCGGACGAACGGAACCTCCGGAAGGGATCGAAGTCTGCCGGGAGCTCTTCGCCGTTCTCGCGCCGAAAGCCCGCCGCCCGGAAGAGATGCCGCGTCGACCGGCCGCGGAGCTCGCCGGGCGCGACTCCGAGGATCTGCGCGCTCGGCTGGTTCATCAGGATGATGCGGCCGTCCGCGTCGAGCAGGAGGAGGCCGATCGCCAGCTGCCGGGCGACGGCGGCGAGCTGACGGCTGCGCTCGCGTTCTCCCTCGACCGCGCTCGCGAGGAACAGAAGGCTCCGGACGCGGTGGCGGAGCTCCGACTCGTGGAACGGGACGAGGAGGAAGTCGTCGGCGCCCGAGCCGGTGATCGCCGCGTCCACGTCGGCGGGGTCGGCGAGGAGCAGCACCGGCACGAGGGGATCGCGCGGCCGGGCCTTCACCCGCCGCGACGCGTCGATCCCGGAGCCGTCCGAAAGGGACCGGTCGAGAACGACGACGTGCGGAGTCGAGCTCTCCAGCCGGTCCAGGACCTCCGCCGTCGAGGCGGCGGTGTCGACCTGGTATCGGCGGTACCGAAGAGTCGCTCCGTAAAGATGGAGAAAATCCGCGTCGGCCGAAGCGAGGAGCACGCGGGCCCGCGGGCGGCTGCGGATCGACGGGGTTCCGAACGCGAGCGGGCGAGTCTGCGTGATGTCGCTCTGTTCGCGCGCGCGCAGGTGGTGGGCGATCGTCGACCGCGCGGCTTCGGGCGCGACCGGCACGCCGATGAAGGCCGAGCACCCGGCCGCGAGCGCCCTCTGCCGCGCTCCTCCCATGCCCGCCGGGCTCAAGCCGAGGATCGGAATGCCGATCAGGGCCGGTTCGTGCTGCAGTTCGCGGATCAGATGCCAGGAGGGCATTCCCGGGAGCAGGAGATCCACGATCACGAGGTCCGGTTCGATCGCCCGGGCGCGATCGGCGGCGAGCCCGCTTTCCCGGACGGTCTCGAGCGAGTGCCCCTCCCCGGAGACGAGCGCCTCGAGGGCCGCGCGGTTCTCTTCGGAATCGTCGACGAGGAGGATTCTGGCCATAGGACGGCGCGCGGAGCGCCGCCTCGATCCTAGCATGGGAGCGCGGAGCCGCGGCCTCGCCGGCGCCTCCCGCCCTTTTCGGTTTTCGGCTAAACTGACGCCCGGTGGTCAGGGGATGAACGGATCGGAACAGGTTCGGTATTACCGCGATCGGAGCGAGGCGATGAAGAAGTTCGTGCGGCGGTTTCGCCACGAGATTTCGACGCCGCTCTCCGGCGCGGCGCTGCACATCGAGGTCGCGGCGCGTCGCCTTCAGAAGCCGGACGGCTTCGACCGCCAGGCCGTGCTCGAGAACCTCCGGATCTCGCAGCAGGCGCTCGAGAACGCCTCGGAGATGCTGGACTGGATCGGAGAGTTCTCCCGCGGCGAGGACGCCGCGCCGAAAGAGATTGCGCTGGGGTCGGTCGTGGCGCAAGGCGCCGAGCCGTTCCGGGAAGACCTCCGCCGCCGAGGGCTCGCGCTCGAGCTCCCGGACGGAGCCGGAGGTCCGCGCTGGTTCGGATCCGCGGGCGAGCTCGCCGAGGTCGTTTCGGAGCTCACCGCCAATGCGTT
>DASTIQ010000259.1 GCA_035717485.1 Thermoanaerobaculia bacterium
TCCCGATTCTCCGGCGAGTCGTGGTACGCGACGATCCTCCCGGCGCCCATGGCTTCGACGAGCGCGGGATGGGTTCCCCCGACCTCGGTCGCCTGGACGTACGCCCGCGCGTGGAAGAGGAGCTCCCGGTAGCCTTCGCCGTACACCGCGCCGGGAAAGAGGACGCGGCCGTCCGCCGCCCGTTTCACGCGGGCGATGTATTCCGCCGCGTAAGGGGCGTCTCCGACGACGACGAGGGGGAGATCCCCTTTCGCCTCGCGGTACGCCTCGACGACGGCGAGCGCGTTGTTCTCCGGCTCGAGACGCGAGACGTAGAGGAAGTAGCGGCCCGGAGCGATCCCGAGCCGGCCGAGCGCGGCGCTCCCGGCGGGCGGTTCGAGATCCCCGCCGTACGGAATGACGAGCGGATCGACTCCGAAAGTCTCCGCGTAATACCGGCGGATCACCCCGGCGTCCGTGACGAGGACGTCGGGCAGGGCGGTCGAGAGCCGCTCCGAGATCGCGTACGCGGCCCGGCCCGCCGCGCTCCATTTTCGGCGGTTCCGCTCGAGGCCGTCCACGTTCAGGAGCACGCGCGCTCCCGAGAGCTTCGGGATCCCGCAGACGGCGGCCGTGATCGCGTTGCAGAAGAGCACGGCGTCGTAGCGGCGCCGGGCGGCATGGATCGCGGAGAGGAACGCGTGCACGATGGTGTCGAGGTATTTCGAGCGGATCGTGGGGAGGACGACGACGTTCACGTCGCCCACCTTCGTGATCGACCGGTCGGTGTAGTGAGTCCGGCAGTACACCGTGACGTCGTGACCGCGGCGCGCGAGCCGCCGCGACAGCTCGTCGGCGAACGTCTCGAACCCGCCGTAGCGGGGAGGGATCCCGCGCGTCCCCAGGATCGCGATCCTCATCCGCGCGTCCCGCGGCGGCCCGCCGCGACCGCGCCGGTCGCCGACGGGCGGATCGCCGCGATCTCGGCTCGCTTCCGGAGGAGGCGCCGCCGGTTCTTCAGCAGCCAGGAAAAGGCCGGAAGCGACGAGCGCTCGACCACGAGGCACGCGGCGAAGACGACGAGATCGCGCGCGAGCGTCGGCAGTCGCCGGAACTCCGCAACCGGCGCGTTGTTGATCCGGAGCAGGAATCGATTCTTCACGGAGTGATAGTTCGCGGCGGCGCTCATCTCCCGGCGGCGCTCGGGGAGGTTGCGCCGGCGATGCCACGCGACGGCCTCCGGGACGAAGAGGCACCGCCACCCGGCGCGGCGCAGGCGGAGCGCGAGGTCGGCGTCCTCGCGGTAGAGGAAGAAGTCTTCGTCGAACCACCCCGTCGAGATCCGCACGGAATCGAGAGCGGAGCGGCGGTAGAACCCCGCCGCGCCGGTGACGCCGGCGATCTCCCGCCGGCGCGGCCGAGGCCACTTCGGCGCGGCGACGGCCCGCGGCTCCGCGCCGACCGCCGCCGAATCGGGAGCGCCGGCGTCCCGGTCGAAATGGCGCCCGGACGCCGTGAAGACGATGCCGGTCGAGTCGAGCACCGGAATCGGCGACAGCTTCGGTCCTTCGGCGCGGCCGATCCTGCCCGAGGCGGATCCGACGTCGGCGGCGTCCGGAGCGTCCAGGCGCCGCACGAGCGCGGCGCAGAACCGCGCATCGAGACGGCAATCGGGATTCAGGGTCAGGACGTAGCGGCCCGACGACGCCGCGATGCCGGCGTTGGCCCCCCCCGCGAAGCCGAGATTCGTCGGCTGCGGGAGAAACCGTGCTCCGTGAGCGGCGGCGATCGTCCGCGAAACCGACGGGTCTCCGTTCTCGACGACGAGGACCTCGGACGAAACGTCCTGCTGGCCCGCCGCGGCGGGAAGCGAAACGGCGAGGTCCTCGGCGGATCCGTGCGACACGACGACGATCGAGACGTCCGGCGCACGACTCACGACAACGCCGCCCGGAACGCGCCCCGATAGGCGCGGAAGGCTTCGCGGCGGGATCGCGGCGGGCTGGGCCGAAGCGGCAGGAGCAGCGCGCGCAGGACCATTCCCGCGGCGACGAGCGCCCGGAAGAGGAACGCCGCGGCGGCGCCGTGGTGCTTTCGCCAGAAGACGATCGCGTTCCGGTAGTACACGGGCAGAAACCGGTCGTAGCCGAGGCGGCGCATCGAAGCGCCTCCGGCGTGCTCGAAGAGGACATCCGGATAATACACGATCTTTCCGGTGCGTCGAAGGCGGGCGCACAGATCGACGTCCTCCCACCAGGCGGGGACGAACCGCGGATCGAAGCCGCCGATCGAGCCGAACGCGTCGCGGCGAACGGCGAGCACGGCGGCCGCCGGCTGCTCGACCTCGAAGCTCGTCGAGCGGTCACGATCGAGATAGCGGTCGCGAACGCGTCCGCGGTTCCCCGGGAAGGCGCGGTCGATCAGAAGCAGCTCGCGCGCGGCCTGCCGGAGCGTCGGCAGTCTGCGGAGCTGGAACGTTTCCTGGCTTTCCCCCCCGGTGTCGGCCCCGCCGCGTTCCCCGGATTCCGGGTCCTGGATGGAAAGCGGAATGAGACGCGGGGCGACCGCGACCCAGTCGGCATGCGTCTCCAGCGCCCGCGCGATCGCGCCGAAGGCGTCTCCCGTCGCGCGCGCGTCCGGATTCACCAGGAGGAGGATCTCTCCTTTCGCGTGAGCGGCCCCGTGATTGACGGCCGGCCCGAATCCGACGTTCTCCGAGAGCACGGCGAGGCGCACGTCGGGCCAGAGCCGGCGAATCGCCTCTCCCGGCGCTTCCTCCGAATCGTTGTCGACCACGATGAGCTCCGCCGGCGTCGCGGATCGCGCTCGCGCCGCGGCGAGGCTTTCGACGCAGCCCTCCAGATCGCGCCCGGAGTTCCAGGAGACGACGACGATCGAGATCAAGGACGGCGCGGCGGCGAAGCGGGAAAGCCGGTCAGGAGCGGCTCCTTCCGACGCTCCCGCAGGGCGCGCCACGCCGCGGCCGGCCACACGATCAGCGGGAGGAGCCAGCCGGCGCCGCCGAGCGCGCGGGCATGGGCGAGATCGGCGCGCAGAAGGTCGCCGAGCCGCCGCCGGAGGAAGGCGTGGTCGAAGTTCTTGAGCAGGGTCCGCCAGCGGTTCTGCGCGATCCAGAGCGCCCTCCTCCACGGCGTGCGGCCTCCGGTCATCGATCCGCGGTGGAACGCGATCGCTTCGGGATCGAGCGCGAAACGCCAGCCGGAGCGCGCGAGCCGGAGCGAAAGGTCCACGTCCTCGTAGTAGGCGAAGAACGAATCGTCGAAGACGCGGCCGCCCGCGCCGACGTCGGCCAGCGCTTCGCGCCGGTACATCGCGGCGGTGGCGGACACTCCCGGCACCTCGATCGCCTCGGTCGGCGCGGCGAAACGCTCGTCTCCGGCATGGAGCGGAACGGCTTCTCCCCGCGCGTTCCACGAAAGCCCCGCCGTGTCGATCGTCGCGCCGTCCTCGCGGAGCACCAGTCCCTGCACCCCCGCGAGGCGCTCGTCGAAGGAAAGCCGCGCCGCGAGGCGCGCCGCGTAGTCGGGCGCGAGCCGCGCGTCGTTGTTGACGACGAGAACGAACGGCGCCGCCGTCCGCGCGATTCCTTCGTTGACCCCTCCGGCGAATCCGAGGTTCGCCGTCAGCGGTACGACGCGGATCCCGGGAAAGCGCGCGCGGACCGCGTCGGCTTCTCCGCCCGCGGACGCGTTGTCGACGACGAGGACTTCCATCGCGATGCCCTGCTGCGAGGCGAGGGATTCGAGGCACCGGTCGAGCGCCGCGCCTCCGTCCCGGTTCACGACGATCGCGGAAACGTCCCACGCGGGAGGGGCGTCGGTGGACGGCGCGTACGGGTCGCTCGGAAGGCGACCGGTCCGCTCCTGTTCGTCGTCCTGCTGAGGCCGCCCTCGCTCGCCGTCGCGAGCTTCGGCGAGGCGGGTCCGCTCCTGTTCGTCGCGGACCGCGTTTGACTTGTCCGTCGGGGCGTTGTTCAATCCGCGATTCATGTTAGCACGCGCGTTTCTCCGCGATCACGCGGCGCGCCTCGCCTCCGAGATGCCGGAACGCTACGCGGGAGTCGATCTCGCGAGGTATACGGAGATCGAGGCGCGGCGGCGCGAGGTCGTCACGGAGCTCGAGCGGCGCCGCCAGGAACGGAACCGGCTCACCGCCGGCAAGCAGCGTCCCTCCCCGGAGCAGGTCGCTGAAATCAAGCGGCTGAAAGAGGAGATCGGGAGCCTCGAGGAGGACGAGCGGCGTTGCGACGCCGACCTCGAGAAGATCGAGAAATGGATCCCCAACGTCCCCGACGATTCCGTCCCGCGCGGCAAGGACGAGTCGGCCAACCGCGAGGAGCGGCGCGTCGGAACGCCGCGGACGTTCTCGTTCGCGCCCCGGCCGCACTGGGAGATCGGAGAAGCGCTCGGAATCCTGGACTTCGATCGGGCCGCCAAGATCGCGGGCGCGCGCTTCTCGCTGCAGTTCGGGGCGGGCGCGATGATCGAGCGCGCCCTCTCGGCGTTCATGCTCGACCTCCACACGCGCGAGCACGGCTATCGGGAGGTCCTCCCGCCGTTCATGGTCAATGCCGATTCGCTCTTCGGCACCGGAAACCTGCCGAAATTCGGCGAGGAGCTCTTCCGCGCGGGCGACTACTACCTGATCCCGACGGCCGAAGTCCCCGTGACCAACATTCATCGCGACGAGATCGTCGATGGCTCGGCGCTCCCGATCCGCTACGTCGCCGGGACGCCGTGCTTCCGGGCCGAGGCCGGGGCGGCGGGACGCGACACTCGCGGACTGATCCGGCTCCACCAGTTCGACAAGGTCGAGCTCGTCTGGTTTTCGAGGCCGCAGGATTCCTTCGATGCGCTTGAGCGGCTGACCGGCCACGCCGAGGAAGTCCTTCGCCGGCTCGGCCTTCCATACCGGGTCGTGACGCTCTCGACGGGCGATCTCGGGTTCGGTTCGGCCAAGACCTACGACATCGAGGTCTGGCTGCCGGGCCAGGACACGTATCGCGAGATCTCCTCGTGCTCGAATTTCACCGATTTCCAGGCGCGCCGCGCGAACATCCGCTTCCGCCCGGGCGAGTCCGAAAAGCCGGAGTTCGTCCACACCCTGAACGGCTCGGGGGTCGCGATCGGCCGGACCATCGTCGCGATTCTCGAGAATTACCAGCGCGAGGACGGATCCGTCGAGATTCCCGCGGCGCTCGTGCCCTACATGGGCGGGCTCTCCGAGATTCGGTCCGGCTGAGGGACCCGCTTCCGCTCAGGCCGAGGCGTTCTTCCGACCGCCGCGCGCCGCCCG
>DASTIQ010000260.1 GCA_035717485.1 Thermoanaerobaculia bacterium
CGAGGCCGCGATTCTTCAGCGCGAGGATTTCGGCGGCGCGTTCCGGAGAAAGCGCCGCGCCCCGAGCGCCGGCGGCGCTCACGGCCGCCGCCGCGCAGAGAAATGCCGCCGCGGCGGCAAGCACGGCGGCGGGGATCGCCCGAGTCATCGCGCGATCTTATCCGCTCGCCCGCGATACGATCCGAGGGGTGAACGTCATCGGCGTGATTCCGTCCCGGCTCGCCTCGACGCGCCTCCCCCGCAAGCCTCTGGCGCTGATCGCGGGGAAAGCCATGGTCGAGCGCGTGTGGGAAGGGGCGCGCGAATGCGCCGGGCTCTCCCGGCTCCTCGTCGCGACCGACGCGCCCGAGATTCTCGAGTACTGCCGCGCGCGCGGAATCGACGCGGAGATGACCTCCTCGCAGCACGTCTCGGGCACCGATCGGATCCGCGAGATCGCGGCGCGCTTCCCCGCGGACGTGTACGTCAACGTCCAGGGCGACGAGCCGATGGTGACCGGAGCGCACGTCGACGCCCTCCTGCGGCCGTTCGGGCGCTCCGAGGTGGCGATCTCGACGCTCGCGCTCCCGGTTCCGCCGGACGCCGTTTCCGACCCCAACACGGTCAAGGTGGTGACCCGGCTCGACGGCCGCGCCCTCTACTTTTCGCGTTCGGCGATCCCCTTCGACCGCGACGGGAGCGGGCCCGAGTACCGCAAGCATCTCGGCTTCTACGCGTACCGCCGGGACGCGCTCGAACGATTCGCTTCGCTCCGTCCGTCTCCGCTCGAGCTCGCGGAGCGGCTCGAGCAGCTGCGGTTCCTCGAGAACGGGATCGACATCCACGTCGCCGAGGCGCCGTCGGACACCTGGAGCGTGGACACCGCGGAGGACCTCGCGCGCGTCGAGCGGCATTTTCGCGGACGCTGAGCGAGGACCCGGCCGCCTCGACGTAACCCGCTGAAAAGCTTAGCTTTGTAGTTCCTGCAATGCGGGAAGCACCCTCTTTTCGGCACCGGGCTTGCTCCCCTTAACCCCGGAAGGGCAAACGCCCGGCCGGTCCGCCGCAGGACCGGAAATGCTGATGTCCCGCAAAGGAGGGAACCCGATGAAAAGAACCAGACTGCTTCTTCTGCTCGGCGCCGCCGTCGGCGTCTGCGCGTTGGGACGCGCCCAGGCTCAGAACGACCTGCCCGCCGGAACTCCGTCCGATGAATCCGCACCCGGGACGACGACGACCACCACCACCACGTATCGCGGCTCGGTCGTCCGGATGGAGCCGGGGCATGTGATCGTCCTGCGCGATCACGGCCGCGAAGTCAGCTTCATCCTGACGCCGACGGTCGAAGTTCCCAGCGACGTCGCGGTCGGACGGGTCGTCACGCTGACGACCGAGCCGGGAACGACCACGGTGTCCCGCATCGTCACCAACGACATGGACTCCGAAGGCCGGCCTCGCCAGACCACGGAGACCCGGCGAATGGACGATCAGGGCAACCTGACGACCACCCGGGAGACGACGACCTACGGGACGGTCAGCGCGTACGAGCCCGGGAAGTCGATCACGATCGAAGGTCGCCACGGAAAGAAAGTGACTTACATCATGACCGACTCCTCGCAGGCGCCGAGCTCGATCCGGATCGGAAAGAAGGTCCGGATCTACACGGTTCCGGTGCGTTCGAGCGAGCAGCCCGTGGTCAAGCGCATCACGGTCACCGAAACCACGACCCCGCCCGAAGAGCAATAGCCGCGCACCCGGTCGCGGATCGGACGCCCGCCGCGAGGCGGGCGTTTTTTCGTTCGTGCCAGAATCCTCGGGATGCGCGAACGTCGGCGGGCGATGAGTTCGGGGGCCTCGGCCGGGGCGGCCGATCCTCTTCGGCGATGACCGAGCATCGGCGCCGACGTCGGCCCCTGCACCTCGCCATCCGGGACTGGCCGGGCGCGGTGCGCATCGCGCTCGCCATCGTCTGTCTTCTCGTCGGTCTCGCCGGCGTCGTGCTCCCGATCCTTCCGGGCTGGCCGTTTCTGTTCGTCGGCCTCGCGATCCTGACGACCATCTTTCCCGGACTGCGCCGATTCTGGCGCGCTCGGATGCGCCAGCACCCGAAGCTGCGACGGGCCCTGAAGAAGGTTCAGACGAAGAAACCGAACGCGAGGTGACACCGGCGAGACCGGCTCGCCCCGCCGCCGGAGGCTCGGACGGACCTCGCCGCGCCGGCTACTTCAGAAGAAATGCTTCCATCGGCTCCCACTTCTCCTTCCAGGCGTGCGGCACGAGCTGCTCCGTCACGACCGGCGGGAGCTTCGCGGCCATGAGGGCGCGGTCCGCGGGCTCGAGATTGTGGAGAAGGAAGGGAACGACGAGGTAATCGGGGCCCGCGTTCCTCTGCGCATGCGCCGCGAGGGCCTTGCCGAGCTCTCCCTGTTCCTCGCCCGACATCGCGGCGTCGAGCGCTTCCCCGGTGAAGTGCTCCTCTTCGACGGCGATGTGGGAGTGCCACAGCTGGTCGATACGATCGAGCGCGCCGAGGAGCCGGCCCAGCCAGATCGATGCCGGATGGCCGCTCAGCGCGCTCTCCACGGCGTCGTCCGCCGCCGAAAGCGCCGGCAGGAGGTGCCGGTGATCACGATCGAGACGATCGTAGGGAGCCTGCGGGATCCGCTCGCGAAACCGGGGAAACGCGAGCTGGTCCTCGGCGCCGTGATGGGCGTGGAGAGTGGCGAGGAGCGCCCGCGCGAAGGACACGTACCCTTCGCGGGTTCTCGCGTCCGGAAAATCCGTCCGCGCGAAGGCGGAGCCCCGCTCGCGGGCGACGGAGAGAGCGCGCGTGATGATTCTGTGGATTCGCAGAAGATCGTCGGCGAGTTTGTCGCTCATGGGGAGCGCTTTTTAACGGAAACCGGCGGGCCAGTTCAAGAGCCCGCTCCGTTTGCGCGATTCGATCGGATTGCGGGCCGCGCGCCCGCCACGCGGCGCGAAGCCTCCCCGACACCCGGAGCGAAGTGGTTGTCGCGCGGCGGAGGCTGAGCGGGGCAGGACGACCCTCGAGCGAGGCGCGAATCGATCTTCCTGATCTGTGAGCTCGGTGATGCGCCGAGCGGTCAAGGCGCGGCGCGGAAGAGATGCCATCGGCATGCCGGGGTCGTCGGCCCGCTCCGCGGGCCGCCGCCACCGATATCCCGGAGCTAATCCATCTGGCGCCGGAGCACCGTCGGGATGTCGAAATCCTCCCGCGCGGACGCGTTCGGGCCGAACCCCGTCGGATCGTCGCTCCGCATGAAATGCGAGCGCTTCGCCGGCTGGGGCTCCGGCTCGTCCTCCAGATCGGCGAGCGCCTTGGGGCGGTCGTGCTCGGAGTCGAAGCCGGTCGCGATCACCGTCACCTTGACGGAGCCCGCCATCCGTTCGTCGGTGACGCACCCGAAGATGATCTCCGCGTCCGGGTCGGCGGCGCGCTGGATGATCTCGGCGGCCTCGTTCATCTCGTAGAGCGTCATGTCGGGTCCGCCCGTGATGTTCATCAGCACGCCGCGGGCGCCGTCGATCGAGGCGTCTTCGAGGAGCGGCGACGAGATCGCCGCCTGGGCCGCCGCGACGGCACGGTTCTCGCCCGACGCGACGCCGGTTCCCATCAGGGCGCGTCCCATGTCGGACATGATCTTCTTGACATCCGCGAAATCGAGATTGATCTCGCCGGGCGACGTGATGAGGTCGGAGATCCCCTGGATCGCCTGGCGCAGGATGTCGTCGGCGATGCGGAAGGCCTCGAGATGCGTCGTATCGCGCTCGACGAAGGAAAGGAGCCGCTGGTTCGGCACCGTGATGAGCGTGTCGACGTGGTCGCGCATGTCGCGCATCCCGCGCTCGGCCTGCTTCATCCGCTTGCCTCCCTCGAAGAGGAACGGCTTCGTGACGATCCCGACCGTCAGGGCCCCCTGCTCCGCCGCGACCTTCGCGATGACCGGGGCGGCCCCCGTTCCGGTGCCGCCGCCGAGTCCCGCCGCGATGAAGACCATGTCGGAGCCGGCGAGCAGGGCGTTGAGCTTGTCCAGGTCCTCGAGCGCCGCGTTCTTGCCGATCTCCGGATCCGCGCCCGCCCCGAGCCCCTTCGTCAGCCGCGAGCCGAGCTGCACCTTGTGCGGCGCGAGAGACTTTCGCAGGGCCTGCAGGTCGGTGTTGCAGGCGATGAACTCGATCCCCCGGATCCCCGCCGAGATCATCCGGTTGACGGCGTTCGAGCCGCCGCCGCCCACCCCCAGAACGCGGATCCGGGCGGGAGCGGATTCGGTGTCCTCGAGCTCGATCGCGAGGCGCTTCTCGGATTCGTCGTCGAAGGTGATCATCGATCTTCTCCTCAGAAAAAGTCTCCAATGAATTTTTTGACGCGGGACAACGAGAAACCGCGGGTCTTGCGGTGCGACTGGGCGCGCTGGCCGTAGAGCAGGAGTCCCGTCGCGACGGCCCACTCCGGGCGCGACACGACGTCGACGAGGCCGCCGATCCCGGCGGAAGGAACGCCCCGGCGAACGGGGCCGTCGAAGACCGTCTCGGCGACCTCGAGAAGGCCCTCCATCTCGGAGCCCCCGCCGGTCAGCACGTAGCCGGATCGAAGCTCGGCATCGAGGCCGAGCCGCTTGACCTCGTCGCGGATCAGGCCCATCAGCTCCTCGGCCCGCGGCTGCAGGATGTCGGCGAGCATCGTCCGCGGGCAGAGCTTCGGCGTGCGGCCGCCCACCATCGGAACCTCGACCATCTCCTCTTCCGAGACGGACGACCGGAGGGTCGACCCCGACTTGCGCTTGATGCGCTCGGCGTCCGGGATCGGCGTCCGGAGCACGACCGCGAGGTCGTTGGTGAAATGGTCGCCGCCGACCGGGAGGACCGCCGTGTGCGCGATCGACCCTTTCTGGTAGAGCGCGACCTCGGTCGTGCCCCCGCCGATGTCCGCGAGGCAGACCCCCAGCTCCTTCTCGTCGGCGGTCAGAACGGCCTCGGCCGCCGCGAACTGCTCGAGCACGAGCTCGACGACCTCGATCCCCGACTTGTTCAGGCAGGCCGCGAGGTTCTGCGAGACCGCGACGGGGGCCGTCACGATGTGGACGTTCGCCTCGAGCCGCGCCCCCACCATGCCGAGCGGATCGGCGATGCCCTCCTGGCCGTCGACCGAGAACTCGCGCGGGATCGCGTGCACGATCTCGTGATCCTGCGGGACCTGAACGGACTTGGCGGCGTCGACGACCCGGGCGATGTCGTCGCGCGAGATCTCGCGGGCCTTCCCGGAGACGGCGACGACGCCGCGGCTGTTGAACGAGCGCACGGCCGACCCCGAGAGCCCGGCATAGGCCCGCGTGATCTGGGCCCCCGCCATGATCTCCGCCTCCTCGGCGGACCGCTTGATCGCTTCCACGGTCGAGTCGACGTTGATGATGTTGCCCTTGCGGGCGCCGCGGTGCGCGGTCGAGCCCTTCCCCAGGATGTCGAGGCCGCCGCGCGCGTTCGGCTCGCCGATCAGCACGCAGACCTTCGACGAACCGATGTCGCACGAGACCAGGAAGTTCTCCGGCTTGGCCATCAGACGGTCTTCCCCAGCGCGAACGCCCCGGAAAACACCACGCGACGGTCGAATCGCAGGTCGATCGCCTTCGGGACGATCCCGCGAGAGTCCATCTCGGGTTTGAGGGAGAAAAGCGCGCGGATCTTCTCCGGGGCGTCGCTACCCAGAACCTCGATCGGTACGCGCAAGGTTCCGTCCATGATACCGAATCCTCCGGAAGAAAGCGCCCAAATTTCCGACACCGTCGACGCGTACTCCGGGAATCCTCTCTGGAGCGACGCGAGGAGCGCCGCCGCGTCGGCGAGGCGCTCGTCCGGAGCGGTGACGATCGGATAATCGCCCGGCGATTCCCGCGGATCGAAC
>DASTIQ010000261.1 GCA_035717485.1 Thermoanaerobaculia bacterium
GCAGGACGAAACCCGCCGAAAGTAAGTGGCACGCGCGGCGATGCATCGAGCCGGACGGGCGCGTGGCGCCCGCCTGGGGCGCTCAACGTACGCCCGGCATGCCCCGGCCGCAGGCCGGGCGACCCGCATCCCGTCGGGCTCGCGCCCGGCCTCGCCTCGTCGTGATCCGGAGCGGGAGGCGTCCGCGAGCCGCGCGCCTTTCTCGTTCCTCGAAGCGCGCTGCGGCGCCGCCCCGAGTCCCGATCCCTTTGACTCGTTCGAAAGGAAAACTTGCATCGCGGGAGAGACGGGATATTCTTGGGGCCGAGGAAGCCCAAGGTTCTCGTCCTCTCGGTGTTTCGGAATTTTCGAGAGGGTATCAAGCGCGCGTGAGTTCGAATACCGGTTCGGAACACCCGTTCCCTCCGCCCTGCCGACGCGTCCTTCGCGACGCGCCCTTCCGATTCGATCGCGGGCATCGAAGAGGCGGGGTGTAAGTGCAGATCTTTCATCGCAGCACCAACTTTCTCGCGAAGCTCTCGATCTTCGGGTCGCTCTTCATCGTCGCCGGCCTCGCGGGAGCGGCCTGGGAGATCTACATGTCTCCCTGGACGACGCAGGTCGACACGCCGAAGGAGCAGCCGGTGGCGTTCTCGCACGAGCACCACGTGCGGGGCCTCGGACTCGACTGCCGGTACTGCCACACCTCCGTCGAGACGAGCTCGTTCGCCGGAATTCCGCCGGTGAAGACCTGCATGACGTGCCATTCGCAGATCTGGACGAACGCCGAGATCCTCGAGCCCGTCCGGGCGAGCTACCGGACGGGGCAGTCGCTCGAATGGACGCGCGTGCACGACCTGCCACAATTCGTGTATTTCAACCACAGCATCCACGTGAACAAGGGGATCGGCTGCGCCTCGTGCCACGGCCGCGTCGACGAAATGCCGATCACGTGGCAGGTGAATTCGCTCTACATGCGCTGGTGCCTCGATTGTCACCGCGATCCGAAGCCGTTCCTGCGGCCGCGCGACCAGGTGTTCAACATGGAATACGTTCCGCCCGCCGATCAGGCGGCCCTCGGTGACCGGCTGGCGAAGGAATACCACCTGCTGAACACCGCCCAGATGACCGATTGCGTCACGTGCCACCGATGAGCGAGCGGCCGCCGATCGACCTCGACGCCGTCCGCGCGAAGCTCGCGGCTTCCGCGGGGCCGGAATACTGGCGCGGGCTGGAAGAGCTCGCCGAGACGCCGGAGTTCCAGGACCTCCTCGCGCACGAGTTTCCCGAAAACGCGGAGCAGTGGGGCGCGGACCCCGTCTCGCGCCGGCGCTTCCTGCAGCTCATGAGCGCCTCGCTCGCGCTCGCGGGGCTCGCGGCGTGCACGCGGCAGCCGGAAGAGAAGATCGTCCCGTACATCGACCAGCCCGAGGAGATCGTTCCGGGGAAGCCCCTCTTCTTCGCGACGGCCGTCCCGTGGCGAGGGTACGCGATGCCCGTCGTCGTCGAGAGCCACATGGGACGTCCGACGAAGATCGAAGGGAATCCGGGACATCCCGCCGTCCCGGCCGGCGGGACCGACGCGTTCACGCAGGCGTCGATCCTCAACCTCTACGATCCCGACCGGGCGCAGGTCGTCAAGCACGCCGGCACGATCGCGAGCTGGGAGAGCTTCGTCGCCGCGCTCGCGCCGCTGCTCGACGCGCAGCGCGCTTCCCGCGGAGCGGGCTTCCGGCTCCTGACCGGGACCGTGACCTCGCCGACCCTCGGCGCGCAGATCCAGGCGCTGCTCTCGGCGATGCCCGCCGCGAAATGGCACCGGTGGGACGGGATTCCGGGCGACGCGGCCCGCGCCGGAGCGCGCTCCGCGTTCGGCCGCGACGTCGCGTCCCGTTACCGCTTCGACCGCGCGCGGGTCGTCCTCTCGCTCGACTCCGATTTCCTCTGCGGCGATCCGGGGAGCGTCCGCTACGCGGCGGATTTCGCCTCGGGGCGGCACGCGCGCCGCGATCGGGCGGACCTCTCGCGGCTCTACGCCGTGGAAGCCACGCCGTCGCTCGCCGGCGCGGCCGCCGACCATCGGCTCGCCGCCCGGCCGGCCGTCGTCGGCGGAATCGCGGCCGCGGTCGCGGCGGCGGTGGGCGCCGGGGGAGCGGGCGCGGCCGGATTGCCGCCCGAGGCCGCGAAGTTCGCCGCCGCCGCCGCGAAGGACCTCGCCGCGCACCGCGGAGCGTCGCTCGTCGTCGCGGGCGAGGGACAGCCGCCGGAAGTCCACGCGCTCGTGCACGCGATCAACGGCGCGCTCGGGAACGCCGGCACGACGGTCGAGTACACCGATCCGGTCGAGGTCGATCCGGTCGTGCAGCTCGATTCCCTCCGGGATCTCGTCGGGGAGATGAACGCCGGCCACGTCCAGCTCCTCGTGATCCTCGGCGGCAACCCGGTCTTCACCGCGCCGGCGGACCTCGACTTCCGCAAGGCGCTGACGAAAGTTCCGTCGGCCGTTCGCCTCGGGTTCTGGGAAGACGAGACGTCCGAGTGGTGCCGCTGGAACGTACCGATGACGCACGCCCTCGAGACGTGGACCGATCTCCGCGCGTTCGACGGGACGATCACGATCGTCCAGCCGCTGATCGCGCCGCTCTACCAGGGAAAATCGGAGCACGAGCTCCTCTCGGCGCTCGCGGGCGATCCCGACCGGACGAGCCACGACATCGTCAAGGACTC
Source organism: Thermoanaerobaculia bacterium (assembly GCA_035717485.1). Taxonomy (NCBI): domain Bacteria; kingdom Pseudomonadati; phylum Acidobacteriota; class Thermoanaerobaculia; species Thermoanaerobaculia bacterium. Next base: position 2,707 of record DASTIQ010000261.1, read on the forward strand.
GTGGAGCGGCCGCCACGCGGGCGCCGATTTCGACGGATTCTGGCGCAAGTCGCTGCACGACGGATTCGTGGCGGAAACGGCGCTCCCCGCGATCGTCGTGTCCGCCTCGGCGCGTCCGGCCGCCGCGGCCGCCGCGCCGCCGCCCTCCGGGCTCGACGTCGTTTTCCGGCCGGACCCGACGATCTGGGACGGCGAGTGGGCGAACAACGGATGGATGCAGGAGCTGCCGAAGCCCCTCACCCGCCTGACGTGGGACAACGCGATCCTCGTTTCGCCCGCGACGGCGGCCCGCCTCGGCGTCGCATCGGAAGACGCGGTGTCGGTCTCCGCGGAAGGTCGATCGGTCCGCGGTCCGGTGCTCGTCCTGCCCGGCCACCCGGACGACGCGCTGACGCTGCACCTCGGCTACGGGCGGCGCCGCACGGGCACGGTCGGGCGCGGCGCCGGATTCGACGCGTTCGCGCTGCGCGGATCGGAGGCGCTCTGGACGCTTTCCGGCGCGTCGGTCGCGAAGACGGGGGGCACGTGGCGCCTCGCGTCGATCCAGCTCCACAACACCATGGACGGGCGCCATCTCGTGCGCGCCGCGACCGTCGAGAAGTTCCGGGCGGATCCGGAATTCGCGAAGCGGCTCGCCGAGGACCCCGAGAAGAGCGACTCCCTCTATCCGGCGTTCCCGACCGAGCTCCCCGGGAAAGATCCGGCGTGGGGGATGGCGATCGACCTGAACACGTGCATCGGATGCGCGGCGTGCGTCGTCGCGTGCCAGGCGGAGAACAACAGCCCGGTCGTCGGGAAGGATCAGGTCCTCCGCGGCCACGAGATGCACTGGCTCCGGATCGACCGTTACTACCAGGGGGGCCTCGAGAACCCGAAGACGTATTTCGAGCCGGTCGCCTGCATGCACTGCGAAAAGGCGCCCTGCGAGGTCGTCTGTCCCGTCGGCGCGACCGTTCACAGCCCCGAAGGCCTGAACGAGATGATCTACAACCGGTGCGTCGGCACCCGGTACTGCTCGAACAACTGCCCGTACAAGGTGCGGCGCTTCAACTTCCTCCAGTATTCCGACGCCAAGACGCCGAGCCTGCGCCTCCAGAAGAACCCGGACGTGACGGTTCGGAGCCGGGGCGTCATGGAGAAGTGCAGCTATTGCGTGCAGCGGATCTCGTCGGCGCGGATCGAGGCCGAGAAGACGAACGCGCCCATCCGCGACGGCGCGATCCAGACGGCGTGCCAGCAGGCCTGCCCGGCGGGCGCGATCGTGTTCGGCAACGTCCACGACCGCGAGAGCCGGGTCGCCGCGATGAAGGCGGAGCCTCTGAGCTACGGCCTGCTCACGGAGCTCAACACGCGGCCGAGGACGACGTACCTCGCGAAGATCTGGAACCCGAATCCGGAGCTGGGGGAAGCATGAGCGACGTCCCCGAGCGCACCGCGAGCCTCTCCGGAGGGCCGGTCCTCGAGCCCGGGCACACGTACCGGAGCGTGACCGAGAAGATCAGCTCGATCGCGCTCGCCCGGAAGACCCCGAAGGAGTGGTGGATCGGGTTCGGCGTTTCGTTCCTGCTCCTGATGATGCTGCTCTACGCGACCGGTTACCTCTTCATCAAGGGGGTCGGCATCTGGGGAATCAACATGCCGGTCGCATGGGGATTCGCGATCGTCAATTTCGTCTGGTGGGTCGGCATCGGGCACGCCGGGACGCTGATCTCCGCGATCCTCCTCCTGCTGCGGCAGGAGTGGCGCACGTCGATCAACCGTTTCGCGGAGGCGATGACGCTCTTCGCGGTCGCCTGCGCCGGTCTCTTCCCTCTGCTCCATCTGGGGAGGCCGTGGGTTTTCTACTGGCTGTTCCCCTATCCCGACACGATGCGGCTCTGGCCGCAGTTCCGGAGCCCGCTCGTGTGGGACGTGTTCGCGGTCTCGACGTACGCGACCGTTTCGCTCCTCTTCTGGTTCGTGGGGCTGCTCCCCGACCTCGCCACGCTCCGCGACCGGGCGCGGCGCCGCCCCGCGAAGATCATCTACGGCATCCTCGCGATGGGATGGCGCGGCTCGGCGACGCACTGGCACCGCTACGAGACCGCGTACCTGCTGCTCGCGGGACTCGCGACGCCACTCGTCGTGTCGGTCCACACGGTCGTGTCGTTCGACTTCGCCGCCGGGATCATCCCGGGGTGGCACACGACGATCTTCCCGCCGTATTTCGTCGCCGGCGCGATCTACTCCGGCTTCGCGATGGTGCTGACGCTCTCGATCCCGCTCCGCGCGTTCTACGGGCTCGAGGACTTCATCACGATGCGGCACCTCGAGAACATGGCGAAGGTGCTGATCGCGACCGGCCTCATCGTCGCCTACGGCTACGCGGCGGAGCTCTTCATGTCGTGGTACAGCGCGAACGCGGCCGAGCAGTTCCTCGCGAAGAACCGCGCCTTCGGCCCGTACTGGCCCGCGTACTGGGCGCTCATCCTCTGCAACGTGCTGACGGTCCAGCTCCTCTGGTTCCGGAGGATCCGGACGCGGCCCTGGTTCCTCTGGGTGATCGCGATCGTCATCAACGTCGGCATGTGGCTCGAGCGCTACGTGATCGTCGTCGTGTCGCTGACGCGCGACTTCCTGCCGTCGATCTGGCGCTCGTACCACGGGACCGTCTGGGACTGGGCGACGTTCCTCGGCTCAATGGGGCTGTTCCTGTCGCTCCTCTTCCTCTTCATCCGGTTCCTGCCGGTGATCTCGATCGCCGAGATGCGCTCGCTCGTCGACGAGACGGAGGGACGCGAATGAAGCGCGCCGGCCGCCCGCCGATCTACGGGATCCTCGCGGAGTTCGAGGACCGGGAGCGATTGCTGGAGGCGGCGCAGACGGCGAGCGGCGCGGGATACCGCGCGCTCGACGCCTACACGCCGCTGCCCGTCGAGGGGCTCTCCGACGCGATCGGGTTCCACCACACCCGCCTGCCGTGGGTCGTCTTCACGGGGGCGGCGCTGGGCGCGCTCGGCGGCTTCGGGATGCAGCTCTACGCCTCGGCGGTCCACTATCCGCTGAACATCGGCGGCCGGCCGCTCAACTCCTGGCCGGCGTTCATCCCGATCACCTTCGAGCTGACGGTGCTCGGCGCATCGCTTTTCGCCGTCTTCGGGCTGCTCGCGTTGAACGGGCTTCCGACGCCGTACCACCCGCTCTTCAACGTGGACCGGTTCGAGTTCGCCTCGCGCGAGGCGCTCTTCCTCTGCATCAAGTCGAAGGACCCGAAGTTCGACCGCGCCGCGACGCGCCGTTTCCTCGAGGGCCTGCGCCCCCACGAGGTCTCGGAGGTCGAGTGGTGAGGCGGCTCGTTTTGCTGGCGGCCGTGGCGGCGGCGGCCTTCGCGTGCCGCAACGACATGGGCGACCAGCCGAGGCTCAAACCGCTCGCCCGGAGCACGTTCTATCCCGACGGGCGGGCGTCCCGCCCGCTCGTCGAGGACACCGTGGCCCGCGGGTCTCTCACGCGCGACGAGCTGTTGGAGACCGGGAAGTTGAACGGCGCCATCGCGGACGTCTTTCCGTTTCCCGTCACGGCGGCCATTCTCGACCGCGGCCAGGAGCGCTTCGACATCTTCTGCTCGGTCTGCCACGGGCGCACGGGAGAAGGAGACGGCATGGTGGTGCAGCGGGGCTTCAAGCGCCCCCCTTCCTTCCACGTG